>JANMNW010000019.1:0-5164 GCA_031368515.1 Chloroflexota bacterium | reverse complement strand
GCTTTTTTGCGCGTGATCTGGTGAAAAAACAGGATGCGGACGCGCAATTGGCCCTCACGGTATGCGTTGAGCCGCGCCGAGCAGGCTGCGGGAGCGCCTTTCCGCCTCGCTGCGGCTGGCATTGAGCAACCCAGCCGCGCCATAGTGCTCGATGGCGAAAGACGCCGAGACAGACCCGGCGATCGCTGCAGCGATGGGATCGCCGTGTGCGCCAAACGATGCCATAAAGCCGCCGCAAAATGCGTCGCCGGCGCCCGTGACATCCACGACGGTTGCGGGCAAGGCAGGCAGGCGCCAAATGCCAGGTCCTGCTGATCCAGCTGCTCGCTCGAATACCAGCACGCCCTGCGAGCCGAGTTTGATAACCACCACACGCGGGCCGCGCGCGGCAAACCAGCGCGCAGCTTCATGAGGTTGTGTCAGCACCGGGTCCGATTCAAACAGGCTGCGCACTTCCTGGTCACTGGGCAGAAACACATCGATTCTGCCTAACACCTCTTCAATATGCGCGCGCAGCCGCGGCAACATGGTGCGCTCGCCGGGATCGAGGCTGACCAAACCCAGCCCGCGTCGGCGCGCGGCCTCCGGCAGAAAGCGCTGGGTGCGAATGCTGGTCGGCGCAATGTGCAACGTGGTCGTTGGTTGTTTGGCGGGAGCCGCCAGAAGTTCATCCAAATCTTCCGGGCGCGTGGCCAGCGGTTCGTAGTGATCGGGATCATCCTGGCCAGGCGTGGAGTTGACATAGCCGCTCAACGGCTCGGGCAGCGGCACGCCAATCCGGGCAAAGTGCGTGGCTGGATCGGTGTCGATGCGGGTGTCACGATCGACATAGGCATAAAACGTGCGGTGATCCTGGACGCCGCCGATGTTGCAGATGCCCCGCACGTCGAAGCCGCGCACGGCGAGCTCGGCGATCCATTCGGACGGGAAGTTGTCGCCGGCACGGCCCAGTATGGCCACGTCAGCGAGCCAAAGGTGCGCGCCGGCGGCCGAATAGATGGCGTTGCCGCCCATTTGCATCAGGCGGGCTTGTCCCTCGGTCGTGATGACGAAGTCGGTGCGCAGCCCGCCGCAACAGATCAGCGACATGGCTACTTGGGCAGCGCCTGAATCAGATCGCGAACCGCATCGACATGCCAGTCGACGGGCAAGCCGTGGTGCATGGGGAGATCTTTTCGGGTGAAGGCCGCATGCACGACAAAGTGGCGCGCGCGCGAGGCAAAGTCTTTCAGGGTTGTTGCTGAAACGCTGCCGCCCACCGTTAACGGCACTCCGGTTTTGACAGCGATGGCTTCATCCAGCATCTCGATGGTTTGGGTCGGGTTCATGCCAGTCAGCACCAGCGCATCAGCTTTGCCGAACGCCACGGCTTGGCGGCACGCCTCGCCCAAGGGCAAGGGCGCCAGCGGCACACCGACGCGGTCGTAGATGTCGGCAAAGATGGCGATGTGCTGCGCGCCGAGCGCGTGGCGCGTCTGGATCGCCTCCCAGGCGCAGCCGTGCAACAGGCCCTCGGCTTTGACCATTGTGCCCATGTAGACCTTCAAGCGCACAAATGCGCCGCCGATGGCGTGAGCAATTTCGAGCGGTTCTTTGGCGCCGTGCTGCATCAGGCAAACGCCAAACTTGGCAGCGGGGAAGCTGCGCACCAGCTCGCGGCCGACGGCGGTGACATTGGCGATCGTCTCTGGCTGGATGCTGGGTGCGACTGGGGTGTCGTTGACATCTTGAATGTAAAACGCGCGCACGCCGCCGTCGTAGGCGATATGCGCATGCAGCAGCGCGTGCTCGATGATGCGGTTGAGCGGCTGTGCCTGCGGATGTCGCGAAACGGCGGAGGGCAGCATGTGCACCGCGGCGATGACGCGGGGGAACTCGGTCAGATCCATGTGCGCGCGATTGTAAATCCGCGGGCGTCGTCACGCGTCACCGAGCCGGCGCACCGCGGCGTTCGTGCGCGCAATCCCGCGAATCAGGTTAGTGCCTGGCACAGGGTGCGCGGGACGGTGCCCGCGGAACTACAATTCGCGCTCTTATGGGGCCGATGCTCGCTCTTGCCGGGATGACAATCCAACGCCAGGTCACGTATCGCATCGCCACGCTGTCCGGGTTGGCTACTAATATTTTCTTCGGCTTGCTGCGGGCGTCGGTGATGGTGGCACTCTACACCGGCTTTGCGACCGCCAACGGCCTTAGCCCGGATACGATGCTGATGCGCGGCATGTCGATGCGCCAGGCGGTCGATTTCACTGGCATCACACAAGCCATCATCGTGTACATGGCGCTGTTTGGCTGGTGGGAGTTTATGGACCAGGTGCGCACGGGCGACATCGGCAGCGAGCTGCTCAAGCCGATGAATCTGTATGTCTCCTGGCTGGCGCGCGACATCGGGCGCGCACTGGCCGGCCTGGCGATGCGCGGCGCACCCATTCTGCTGGTGTTTGTGCTGCTCTTCGGCACACGCTTGCCGAAGACGATTGAGCACTGGCTGACGTTTGCCTTGGCCATGATGCTGGGCTTGTGGGTTAGTTTTGGCTGGCGATTTTTGCTCAATCTATTTTCGTTTTGGACGGTCGAGGTACGCGGCATCGGACGAGCCGTATTTGGCTTCGCATATATGTTCTCGGGTTTTCTGATGCCGCTGCGTTTTATGCCAGATTGGATTCGCGCCCTCGCCTGGGCCACGCCGTTTCCGGCGACGATCACCGTGCCGGTCGACGCATTTTTGGGCGTGAATACCCCGCAGGAAATGGCTGGCTATCTGCTGATCCAGGCGTTGTGGGGGCTTGTTCTGGCGCTCGCCTGTCAAGTGGTTATGCGGCGCGGGCTGCGCAAGCTGGTCATTCAAGGAGGTTGACCCATGCCTCTGGTGCTAAGGCTCATTGGCGTGCAGCTGCGCGCACAAATGCAGTATCGCGCGTCGTTTTGGATCGACGTGTTTGGCACGTTTGTGCTGCAGATCACCGGCATCGTTGCAATCCTGGGCGGTCTGAGCACGTTTGGCGCCGTGGCCGGCTGGACCATCAGCGAAGTGGCCTTTCTCTACGGCATGGTTGAGATCTCATTCGGGTTGATGGACATGATCTTCAGCGGTTTTGACCCGCCCTGGTTCAGCAACCTCGTGAAGCAGGGCCAGTTCACGCAGTTGTTGCTGCGGCCGGTTGGCTTGTGGACCCAAGTGCTGGGTTCGGCGTTTTTGCTGCGTCGTCTGGCGCGCGTGGGGCAGGGCGCGCTGGTGCTTGTTGTTGCGCTGTCGCAGTTGCAGGTGGAGTGGACGCTGGTCAAGGCGTTGTATCTGCCGCTGGTCATCGCCGGCCAGGTGATGTGCTACGGCGCCTTGTTTGTGGTGGGCTCAGCCATCGTGTTCTGGACGATCGACTCAGTCGAAGCAATCAACATTCTGACGTATGGCAGCACCGAGATGACCATGTATCCAATGACGGTCTATCCCGACTGGTTGCGCAATATCTTCACGTTTGCTGTGCCCACCATCTTTATGAACTACTTTCCGGCGCTCTATTTTCTGGGCAAGCCCGATCCGCTGGGCTTTCCAGCATTTGCGCCGTTTATCGCGCCATTTGTGGGAGTGGCCATGTTGATTTTCTCGATTGGCGTCTTTCGCATCGGATTGCGCCACTATCAAGGCACGGGCACCTGAATGTCCACTCACAGCGGCGCTGCGCCGATGATCACGGTGTCGCATCTGGCCAAGCAGTTCAGCGTGACCAAAGGCGGGCGCGGCCTTCTGGGCGCGTTGCGCGGTCTTGTCGCGCCAGAACGTGTCACGGTCAACGCGGTTGATGACGTGTCATTTAATATTGGCCGCGGCGAGATCGTGGGCTATCTCGGACCGAATGGCGCGGGCAAAAGCACCACGCTCAAAATGCTGTGCGGGCTGCTGGTGCCCACGCGCGGAGAAGTGCTGGTCAACGGCCAGATTCCCTGGAAGGATCGCCGGAAATATGTGGCCAATATCGGCGCGGTATTTGGCCAGCGCACCACGCTGTGGTGGGATCTGCCGGTGATCGAGTCGTTCAACTTGCTGCGGCACATCTACGGCATCAAGCCAGAGCGCTTTCGCCGAAATTTTGACGCCTTTCGCGCGCTGCTTGAACTCGACCCGTTTCTGAGCACGCCGGTGCGCTCGCTTTCGCTGGGACAGCGCATGCGCGCGGATATCTGCGCTGCGCTGTTGCACGATCCATCGATTGTATTTTTGGATGAACCCACGATCGGCCTCGACGTGGTGGCGAAAGAACACATCCGGCAGTTTGTGCTGACCATCAACCGCGAGCGCGGTACCACGGTCATTTTGACCACGCACGATCTTTCTGATGTTGAAAAGTTGTGCGAGCGGGTGATGATCATCGACCATGGCAAGCTGCTGTTTGACGACCGGCTGGCGGCGCTGATGCAGCGTTTTGGCGGCAAGCGCGCATTGCTGGTCGAATTTACACAGGCCTACGACGATGTGCGGGTGGCCGGGGCCGAAGTCGTGTCGCACGATGCATTGCGCGCAACCTACCACTTTGACCGGGCTGAAACCAGCGCCGCAGACCTGATCGCGCGGGTGTCCGCCCGCTTTGGGGTGGCCGATTTGGCCGTGCGCGAGCCTGACATCGAGGAAACCGTGCGCCGAATTTACGAGGAGAAGCTGCTCTAGCCGCCAATCCTCCTATAATCTTTGCCGTTTACAGTCCCGACTTCTATCGGGGCGGCTTTGATGCGCCCCCTGAATGTCGTTCAACGAAGCAACCATGTTCAAAAATCTACTGACCAAAATCGCCGGCAGCGACAGCGACAAAGCCCTGGCGCGGATTGCGCCAATGGTGGAAAAGTGCGCCAAGCTCGAGCCTGCCATGCAGGCGCTGAGCGACGCCGAGCTGCGCGCGAAGACCGACGAGTTCAAAAAGCGCCTGGCCGATGGCGAGCGGCTGGATGATCTGATGGCTGAAGCGTTTGCCGTCGTTCGCGAGGCCAGCCAGCGCGTCAACGGCATGCGCCACTATGACGTGCAGTTGGTGGGCGGCGCGCTGTTGCACCAGGGCAAGATCGCTGAAATGCGCACCGGCGAAGGCAAGACGCTGGTGGCTACAGCGCCGCTCTATCTCAATGCGCTAACCGAGCGCAGCGTGCATCTGGTCACCCAGAACGATTATCTGGC
>JANMNW010000500.1:0-5332 GCA_031368515.1 Chloroflexota bacterium | reverse complement strand
CTCTGCACCAGACGGGCAAAGCGTAGGCGAGTCGTTTGCACGGCCTGTGAAGATCCGCCTTCAAACGCGCCAACTGCCCTGCCCTGATCAGTGCCGGAGTGCTTACGATCGGAATGCGCACACATTCATGTGGCCCGACCCAGGAACCCTTACTGTGCATCACACCCGATCAGAGAATACCGATGCACGACCGTATGTCCATCCGCGCCATGCACATAACCACGGGATAGCAGCTCGTTGCGCTATGCATCCGCGTCTTACCGCCGCCGCTCAATCCTTTTGTTGATGGGGCGTAGGCACACCTGAACTGAACTACTCGCTTTGACTGATCTCCACAGCCGCCCGCGCAATCGGGCTCTGCACTTTCGCGTCAATGACCTCAAACGCCGCATCTCATGATTGTTCAAACACTGAAACACTTTTTGGCGAAACTGCCATATCTATCGTATGATTTGATCCATCGACCAAGTCTGCGGCAGTTTCGCCTTTTCACCTGCTTTTGTCTAAAGTTGAGATACAATATTTTTCTGGTTGTTTTTCAACTGAGCCTCACTAGCAAATAGCCTTTCACACAGGAGGTTCCATCATGGCTAAGCGGCCTGACTTTCGCTCGACATTCTCCGTTTTGCTGGGGATAGGGTTGACGTTGGTCGCCACCAACAGCCCGCTCTCAGCGATCACTGCTAGTGATCAGGCTCATGTTACAGCCGCAGTTGATGTTCAGATAAATGAAGTCTGCTTCAAGCCCAGCCAGGGCAATTACGAGTGGGTGGAGTTAAAGAACCCCGGCGCGAACGCCGCCAACGTTCGCGGCTTTCGTTTGACGGACGAAGACAATAATTTCTATCGCATCCCGGATGCGCTGCCCGAAGTGCCACCTAGTGCATTCATCGTGGTGATCTTCGACGGGCTAGGCAGCGCTAATGACGACTATAACTTCAGCGACAATGTCGCTACGCTGCATTCACAGGCGGGCCTGGTGAATATCTTCGAAGACAACGCAGATCAGGTTGCGCTTTACAGACTCAACGATTTCATTGGCGTGATTTACCTGCCCATCATCGTGCGAGACTTCTCGCCTTTTAACCCCGTTGTTCCCGGCCCACCCGCAGAGCCAACGCCACCTGCCTTGATCAGCTTTATGGCGTGGGGGGCTAACCCGCTTGCGGACGCAACGACTGCTGTGAGGGCAGGTGCATGGGGCGAAGGCATTTATGTGGGCACTGACGCTATTCCCGGCGCCGACTCACTCCTCCCCGATGGTTCGCTAGGTATTTACGCAAACCAGGCGACGGATGCAGTGACGAATTGGATCATCTATCGCCCCTCCGAAACCAGTCAAGGCGTTGAAAATCGTTTGCCTGCGCCCTTCTTCCGCAATCCCGTACCAGGCACGACCACGACCGATCATCAAATCACATTTGGATGGTTCGTCGCGCCCAACGCCACGGGCTACCGGTTGGAAGTGGATAACGATCCGGCGTTCAGTTCGCCTGAAGTCGCGGTGAACGTGCCCGATGCGCAATATCAGCCACCCACACCGCTAAGCGATGGCACGTTCTACTATCGAGCCAAAGCGCTGGGGGCGTTGGAAAGTACGTTTTCGCCTGTATTTTCAGTTACGCTCGTCGCTACGAGCACGCTGATAGCCGAAGCCTCGCACGTGTCCCCGGCGACGTCTCCGGGGTCGGTTCAAGCCGTTCAAGTATTGCTCGGTGTGACGCCAGCTCTTCAGCACAAGGACACAATGATGCTGGATTTGGATGGCGATACCGAAACTGGGCAGGCGCGCTGGGATTCCGCACATGAGACCGATGGCGACGCGACTGCCGGCAATGGCACACCGGTACGCGCGAATAATCACGACAACTTGTATTGCACGCGCGCATCCATCTCGATGATCGTCGCCTACCACGGCGGCAAATTGAGCCAGGATCGCATCGCGTTCTACGCCTACGGCGGTGGCGCGCCGGAGGGCGACTTAGGTAATGGCATTGGACTGTGGCCAAACGGCGATATCCGGCCGGGTACAACGCGCGGTTGCCAAACTTTCGATTGGGCGATGAATGGCAATGCGGTCACATCCAGCCGAGGCAAGCCTACCTTCGACCAGATAAAGGGCTTTATTGACGCGAATCGCCCTATGCTCGTCGTCGAAGACAACGTTACCTATCTCCATAGCGTAGTGCTCGATGGCTATCTTGATCTTCCGTTTTTCAAGTTTGTCCATCGTATAGACCCAATGACTGCCACGGGCTCATGGGTGTTGCATAGCTCATGGAAAATTGACGAGTATCATGTTCCGCCAGCCAGTGTCACGCCACGTTCCGACGAAAACGCCGATGGCGATAGCATCCCCGACACGATTGACGACTCTGAAAATGATGGCGTCAGCGACTTCGACGAGCGCAACCGGTTCAATCTCAACCCCATCAATGCTGACACCGATGGGGACAGAGTCAATGACAAGCTGGACATTCGCGAATACGTCTTCGACGCCAACGGCAATTACAGCCTACGCGGGGCTGATGCAGATAGTGATGGCCAGCGCAAGGAACTAGATCGCGACAACGATTACGCGAACAACACCGGTTCGGATGATGGCTGCGAGGACACCAACTTCGACGGTAAGTATCAGGCTGCAACAGGCGAGACGGATAATTTTAACGCTGCTGACGACATCCGCCTGCACATTCGTCTCGATTGGCCACTGCGCGGCTCGGACGTTGACCTGCACTTGATTCGCCCCGGTGGGGCAATTTTCTCCAGCGACGACACGTATTTCAGCAATCCCGGCCCGGACTGGGGAACGCCAGGTAACAGGTGCGATGACCCGCGCTTGGATGTGGACTGCATCACGTCATGCACGGTGGAGAACATCCGGCTCGGGAAACTTGAGAACGGAACGTATCAGGTCAAGCTGCACTACTACTCCGACCACGGCCAGGGGCCGACATCGCCACGTGTGACGTTGTGGTATCGCGGCACGCAATACAACTTTGGACCCCGATCAATTTCAAATGATCAAGTGTGGGATGTCGCGACGGTGAGTGCGGACGGCACGGTGACGCCACAAAACAGCATGTCATACAGCCGTGCTACGATCATTCGGGGCTTGGATCATCCTGGCAAATAGGTATGCCTTGGTTTTGGTAACTCAGTTCACATCGCGCGTGGGAATCGGGGTGGTGGCGCCGATCCTTGCCAGTATTGTGATATGTGCGTGCAGCAGCGAAGGCGCTCCTCTTGTGCAGCATTCACAGGCCACGGTAGTTTCCAAGCAGTTATCTGGAACTGCCACCCTGACTAGTACTATCAGCGCGCCTGTGATGAGATATACGAACGCCGCACATCAAGTTGCGCTAAGTTATCCCGCCGATTGGGTGAAGACAAATGATGGTTATCAGTTGCTCGTGATCAAGCCTAAGCAAGTGGCAAGCTGGCAACCTAGCTCACCAGGCGATGTGGCAAAGAACCCTGCCGTGACTGTGACGTTCGGCATATCAGTGCAAGAGCGATTGAGATATCGCAACTTCCCTGAGGAAGTGAATCCTCAGACAATCAGCGTGTGGATTGAGGCAAGTGACAGCAACGCGAAACGTCACACGATTAGCGGCATGGAAGCTTTTGAGGTGATCGAGCGCGCCATGCCCGGATGTGAGAAGGTTGTGTATTGGCGGTTTATTAGCATTGACCAACTCGTGCGCATTTCGACAGGTTGCGATAGTGCTTACCTGGATGAGTTTTGGCGTATCGTGCAGAGCTTGCAGCAGATCAACCCCAGGGCAAACTCATCAATAGTGGGCAAAACGCTGGGGAATTCGAGGGGCAGGATCGGATAAAGGCGGTGCGGCGCAGGGCTGGAGCATCAAAACGTGGCACACTTCAGCACTTTGAGCAGATAGGATCGCTATGGTCGAACCGTGATCGTAAAGGGCAAGGTGCGGCCGCGACCGCTGGATGAGCAAATCGTGCTGCCTGTCCCGGCCATCATCGACCGCGAGACGTTCGACGCGGCGCAGGTGTAGCGCAAGACCAACGCCGCGCTATCGGCGCGCAATAACACCCGCAACGAATACCTATTGCGCGGCCGCATCAAATGCAGCACGTGCGAAATGTCCATGACCGGCCACACGAAGGCCGAAACAGGTCGGATGACCTATCGCTGTAGCTCACACACGCGCGCGCTCTACGGGCCGATGTGCGAGCGCTGCACGCAGCGGGCCATCAAGTGCGCCGATGTGGACAAAATTGTATGGGATTACCTGCTGGAGCTGACGACCGGCGCAGGCTTTGAGCAGGCGCTACGCGAAGCACAGCGCGCGGAGCTGGACGCGGTGGAGCCGCAGCGCGAACAGATTGCAGAGATTGAAGACGAAATCCGCTTAGTGGAGGCCGACGCCGCGCGGCTGGCCGATAAAGTCAGCCTATTGATCGACGGCGGCGCGGTTGCCAACGCTCTACGAGCCAAGATTGACGCGGTAGATGCGCGGCACGCGGGCATGCGCGCAGAACGTGAGAGGCTGGCCGCGCTGATTGAGCGACCGACATTTACCGAGTCGCGCATCGCCGACCTCGTGGCCTTTCGCGCCGATACATTGGACGGGCTGAAGCTGGCGACGTTTGAGGACAAACGCGCGGCGCTGGATGCATTCGACGTGCGGTTAACGGCCACCCGTCAAAAGCTGACGATTTCCTGCGCTTTGGACAACTCTAAAAGGACATTTGACAGATGTATTCCCACCAATTGTTCTGTATCCCGGTCGGCGTAATGCCCTCGACATGCGGGAAACGTTGCATCCACCAGATGTGGTGCACACGGATGTCGCCATCGCCCCAAGCGGAGCAGTTCTGTATCTTGACCTCGCCAGTGAAATTCGGATAGTTCAACCAATCGTCGGCATTGGTCGGCACGTGGGCGGTGTTGCCCCAGTCGTAATCGCTCTGGCTGCTGGGCGCGAAGTGCACGTTGCCGCATTGCGCCGCGCCGGGATTTGTTTTGTCATAGCGAATGAACTGCCGCCATAAGTTGCCGCTCAGATCTGGCGTGTGGCGGGATGTTGGTTCCACGGGCGACGGCTTACGTCCAAACAGCCGTGCAAGCCGTCCTCCGTCGTCCGTTTTTTGCCCGCCATCCACCGCCCAGCGTCCGCTGGCTGACGGCGCGTCGGGAATGTCGCGAAAGACACGCTCCATGATGTTCTCGATGCGGTGGCCCAGGTTCTCGAGCATCTCGCCCACCCCGCGCTCGTACGAAAAACCCATCACGCAAAAGCGGCGCGAGACGTTGCTCGTGCCCGGCACAATATCGCCGTTGCACCAGATTGCGCCG
>JANMNW010000492.1:0-4525 GCA_031368515.1 Chloroflexota bacterium | reverse complement strand
GTTGGTTATGATCAAGTGGCATACGGGGTTTTTGGTTTTCCGCTGAAGTTAGAGATCAGCAGTTTAACCATCACTCCGTATGCACCGTGTTACGTCATTTCTTTTGCGAACCTACTTAGCGCTGTCAGGAACCCGATTCGGCACCGGCGCAGGAATCGGGTTCCTGCCCCCGTCAGTAAAACGTGGTCCGCAGCGCGGGTTGAAACAGCGACTTGCGATGCGCGCAATGCGGATCGACCGGGCACGCCGCGCAATCAGGTTCGCTCATCTCCGGGCAGCGCTTGCGCGCGCCAAAGAAAAACCAATCCACCGCGCCCATGTCGCGGCCAGACAGCGCAACCAGCTGCTCAATCGCGCGATATCCGGCGTATCGCACCGCCCACTCCTCGGCCGGCGAAATCAATTGCCGGGCAATCAGCTTGTCTCGCAAAGCTTGATCGAGCACGTCGACCAATCCGATGCGCAAGCACGAACGCATCAGGTGATAGTCGATCACCGGCTCAACCGCCTCTTCCGGCGCAAATGTCAAAAAGCGCTCGGGTCGTTGACTGAGCGCCAGCGCAAGCAAGCTGCTCTTTTTGCGCAACGGATCTTCCTTGTAGCCGCCAATGTGATCGAGCTGCGCAATGAGCGCGCCCAGCGGCTGCGCCGAGGCGCGCGCGCTTTCCAGAAGCGCCTCCGCGGTCAGACCCAGCGCCGTTAAGTCATTGCCAAAGCTGCGCGCCTGCGCCAAATGCAGGTCAAACGCCGGCATCGGATCGGCGCCGTCATCGGCGCGAAAAACCGCGCGCAGGTCATCGGCTGGCAGAGCCGCTTGATGCACAGGATCAAAGAATCTCGGATCGCGTTCGAGCTGACGCAGATATGCGCGAAAGAGATAGAACGCGCCTTTGAGCGATGCGCCGCCAATCGTCGCGATCATTGGATGGCTATAGCGCCCGGCACGCTCCTGCCAAAATCCAAACTGTTGCAACACCGCTGTGACAAAAAACGTTGGGGCTTGCGGATGCGCCACAGCCGGAAACTCCGGTCCGGTAAAGTCGAAGGGCGCGGCCTCTGCCAATGCTCCAATCAGGCGCGCGGCCGCATCGATCTGCGCTGGGTTCAAACACACCCGCGCATCCAGCGCAATGTCTGGCGGCGCGTCGTCGGCCAATAACGCGGCCGGTCCGACTTTCTCGATGGCTTGCGACGCGAGCGCTGCTGCGCGTCGCGCCGCCATGACCGGGTGCTGGCCTCGCGCCAGATATGCCAGGACCGCGCCGCAAAATGCATCGCCCGCACCGGTTGGGTCAATCACGCGGGTCGGCGGCGCGGCGACGAGCGTGCGGTGCTCGCCCTGCAGCACCAGCGCGCCCCGCTCTCCCAGAGTCACAAACAATAGTTTGCCTGCGCGCGTGATCGCGGCCTCGGTTGAGCCAAAGACGGCAATGGCTTCGGCTTCATTCATGAAGAACAGATCACTCTGTTCGATGATCGCGCGCGCCGCAGCCGGATGCGCTTGAATGCCCGAAAGAAACGTGCCCGCAGAAATCTTGCGCGCGCCGCGCCGCCGGCACGTGCGCACGAAGTCGAGCTGACGTTCCAGATTTCCCAGCGGCACGACGTGCACAATGTCATAGCCCGAAAGATCGGCTGGAAGCTGCTCCGGCACCAGCTCGCCTTCCGAGCCAAATCGGGCGGTCAAATAAATGCTGCGTTCGCCATCCTGAGCGATCTCAAAATGCGGCAGCTCATCCGGCGGCACCCATGGGCCAAGCCAGTGGTCCAGGCGTGCCAGCACCGGCGACAACACCTCGGTCATTGGTTCCGGCCGGGGCGCGAAAAGTGAAGCGCGCGCGCCGCATTGTCGCGCTGCCATGGCGGTGTACATGCCGGCTCCGCCGGGTGAAGACACCGTCCGGCCCGGAATATGCAGGATGTCCGACGACGCCCCGCCGATCACCAGTACATGAGTCATATGCGCGTGCATTATCTGCAAGTCACCAGGCCACTCTGCACACATCGCTGCGCGCGCTCATCATGACCAACTGCCGCTCAACATCGCCAGGCGGCACCGAACCCAGCGCCTCGCGCAGATCGCCACAAACTCTAACCAGCGTCAATTGAAGGCGCGCATCGCTACGGCGCGCGTTGGTGAAATAAAACAAGCCGCGATCATTCCACAAGCGCAAGTTCAGGTTCTCATTTGCGCGTGTTGGCTTGAGCTGACGCACAACGGCAGTCTGGCGATCAACGATATTAATGCAACTGGGGCGCACGCTGAGCGCGACATAGCGCCCATCCGGCGACCATGCCGCGCGCAAGCCGCCGAACGGCGGCGCGGCGCCCTGATCGGCGCTCAGATCGAGTTGCGACACGTCCGCTGCGCCATCCGGGCTGAGTGAAAGCAGCGCGATGCCTTGCACGGTGGCACCGTCCGAGTCATAGATCACGTAGATTGCGCCGCTGCCATCCGGCGCCCAGCTGAAGAAATCCAAAAACTCGCCCCGCTTCAGACTCAGAGCAAACGTCTGGCGCAGGCGCGAGTCAAGCAAAGAGAACAGCGTGAACCCGCCATTGCTTTGTTGCGGACTGACGCAGATCAGCCATTGCTTGTCAGGCGAGAACTGCACTCCGCGCGGCGCGCGCGCACACAGTTCAGGCGTGGGAAATGGCGACGGCGCACTACCTGCGAGGCGTGCAGCGCTGGGTGGCGCGGACGAACAGGCCGTGTTTAACAAGACGGTCAATGCAGTTGCCGCAACACCAACTCTTGAACTCATCCTGAAAATGCGTATGCCATTTCTGGAGCAAGCCGAGACATTCGGCGAAATCGCAGCCGGACTGCTCACCAGTCCATGGGCTTCCGGTCAAAGAAGAACTGGCCGTTGGGGCCGCCAGCGGGCAGCGTCGCCAGCCATGTCGCGGTGTCCGCGCCTTGCGCCAGCGAGCGTGGGGCTGTCGGTCCGCCCATGTCGCTTTGCACCCAGCCCGGGTGCATTGAATTCACCAGCACGTCTTTCTTGGCGACCAGACCGGCAAACTGCATCGTGAGCGCATTCAACGCAAGCTTGGATAGGTTGTAAGCCGGCCAGCGGCCGCGCTGGTTTTTCAACTGGGCGGATTCGGAGGCGACATTCACGATGCGTCCGTAATTGCGCTCCAGCATGCCGGGCATAAACGCCTGGCACAGCCACATCGGGCCAAGCGTGTTCGTGTCGAGCACCTCGCGCACCAGAGCGCTCGAAATGGTGAGCGCGGTCTTTTCGCGATCGGGCAGGATGCCGGCGTTGTTGACCAGCACATCCACCTGCCCCAGTTCGGCATCGGCCCACGCGCGCAGCGCTTGCACGCTGCGCTCATCGGCCACATCGAGCGGATGCGACAGCACTTCGTCGCTCAGCCCAAGCTCCGCGCGAAGCCGCTGCGCGGCAGCTTCGCCTTTGACCGCGTCGCGCGCTGTCAACACCACGGTCAATCCGCGCTGCGTAAGCTGCCGCGCAATTTCGAGGCCGATGCCGCGATTGGCACCGGTGACGAGGGCTATCTTGCTCATACGCGCGGCCCTGCTTCGATGACTTTGGGGTCCACTTTGAACTGCTTGAAGTTTTCGACAAAGCGCGCGGCCAGCTCGCGGGCCTTAACGTCGTACTGAGCTTTGTCCGGCCAGGTGTTGCGCGGTTGCAGCACTTCGGCCGGCACGCCCGGGCAGCGCTCCGGCACAAGCACGCCAAAGACCGGATCGGGAATCGTCTTGATGTCCTCAAGCACGCCCTCAAGCGCGGCGGTGACCATCGCGCGGGTGTGCGAGATTTTCATGCGCGAACCCACGCCATACGGTCCGCCACTCCAGCCGGTGTTGACCAGCCAGACATTGCAGCGCTGTTTCTCAAGTTTTTCGCGCAACAGCTCGGCATAGACAGTTGGAAAGTGCACCATGAACGGCGCGCCAAAGCAGGTGCTGAACGTCGCTTGCGGCTCGGTCACGCCGCGCTCGGTGCCGGCCAGTTTGGCAGTGTAGCCGCTCAAGAAGTAGTACAAGGCCTGCTCGGTGGTCAGCTTGCTGATAGGCGGCAGCACGCCAAATGCGTCGGCGGTCAAAAAGACGATGTTGCGCGGATGGCCGCCCATGCCGGTGGCCACATAGTTGGGGATGTAGTGAATGGGATAGGCCGCGCGCGTGTTCTCGGTTATGGCGTCGCTGTCGAGATCGAGCTGGTGCGTGGCCGGGTCCATCACCACGTTTTCAAGCACGGTGCCAAACTGCGACAGCGTGGCATAAATTTCCGGCTCGGCTTCTGACGAGAGGCGGATGACCTTGGCATAGCAGCCGCCTTCGAAGTTGAACACGCCGCTGTCGCTCCAGCCGTGCTCGTCGTCGCCGATCAAGCCGCGGCGGTGGTCGGCCGAGAGCGTGGTCTTGCCCGTGCCGCTCAAGCCGAAGAACAGCGCGGTGTCGCCCATCGGGCCGACATTGGCGGCGCAATGCATGGGGAACACGCCATCGAGCGGCAGCAGATAGTTCAGCGCGGTGAAGATGCTC
>JANMNW010000491.1:0-5064 GCA_031368515.1 Chloroflexota bacterium | reverse complement strand
ATCCTAAAATGTGGACTCCACCTTGCTTGCACACCTGAAACGTTGGTGAAAAAGGTGGGGCCCACATTTTCAGGATGAGTTCTAGCGCTCATGGCCGACTTCGAGCGCGCGTTCCTGCGCATATTGGCGCACGGTCTTCAGCATGTGATAGCGCGCCGGCGTGGCGCCTTCATCGATGAGCACGAGCGACTTTTTGACCAGTTGCGTCAACAGGTCGAGTACATCGGCGCCGCCAATGCCGCGGTTGTTTGAGCTGACTTTGGCGACATCATCGAGCGTCCATTCCTGCTCAAAGGCGGAAAGCGCGCGAAACAGCGCCCGCTCTGGCGGCGTGAGCAGGTTATAGCTCCAATCGATCAGCGCGCGCATGGATTGCTGACGCGCATGGGCGAGCCGGTTGCCGCCGACCAACAGCCGGAAGCGATCGTCCAGCATGTCAACGATCTCGCTTAGCGAGAGCACCTGCAGCCGCGCGGCCGCCAGCTCGATGGCCAGGGGAATGCCTTCAAGCTCGTCGCACAGGCGGTCGAGCAACGGATCCATGTCTGGCGTGGCTTCAAAATCTGTGCGCATGGCGCGCGCGCGTTCCACAAACAGGCGCTGGCCTTCCTCGCAGGTCATGGGCGGGAGCGACCACGCAATCTCGCCTGGCACGTTGAACGCTTCGCGGCTGGTGGCCAGGATGTTGAGGTTGGGGCAGGCTTGCAGCAGCGAAACCGCAAGTTGCGCGCAGGCGCCCACCAGGTGCTCGCAGTTGTCCATGACGAGCAGCGCTTTGCGGCTGTGCAGATAGGTCTTGAGCCCCTCATGCAAATCCGAGCTGGCCAGGTTCATGGTGGCGGCTACGGTGGTCAGCACTTGCGACGGCTCGGTCATGCGCGCGAAGGAAGCGATCCATGCGCCATCGGTGTAGTTCGGCAGCAGCTCGGTTGCCACCTGCGCAGCCAGGCGGCTTTTGCCAATGCCGCCCATGCCCGTGATCGTGAGCAGGCGCGCACCCGATAGCAGGCGCTTGACTTCGGACAACTCGTCTACGCGGCCGATAAACGCGGTGAGTTGTTCGCGCAGGTTGGTGGGCGGCGCATCAGACAGGATGTCGGATGTCGCATCGCCGCTTGTGCTTGGCCGGCGCGCGCTGCTGGCCAATGCGATGAACTTCTCGCTCAGTTCAGCTTCGGCAGTGAGGTCCAGCGCATCGATAAAGCGGCTGGTGACGGCGGCCACATCCGGGCGGCGCTGGTTGGCCTCAAGCCGGGCGATGTGCGCTTCGGAGTACCCCACGGCAATGCCCAACTCACGCTGGGTCAAGCGCGAGCGCCGGCGCAGATGCCGGAGCATCACACCAAACGAGGCAAAGTCCTGAGTGGGTTCAGTCATGAGTGTCGAACTGCTTGGCAGAATGACGAAAGACTATTGTAGCGACATGGCTTGTCAAACTTGCCATCGGCTTGTCAGCATGGTCTGGCAAGCGCGTGGACAGAAAAGATCATATCCAGTTAACGCGCACTGTGTACAAAAGAAACGAAGAGCAGATAAAGAATCTGCGAGCCACACGAACAGCGGCAATCCCAGACAAGGAGCAATGAATCATGGATATTCAAGTCAATCAAGTGGCGCGAGTGATTTACGAAGAGCGGGTGCGCGAATACAGCCTTCCGCCAGTAGACCGACGCGATAGCGTCGTGGTTCTCTTGATCCGCGCGATCAAGAATGCCGTCCAAATTGGACATAACGAGCGGTCAGTGTCTTCGGCCAAAGCGGCCAAACTGGCGACTCGATAGGTCACCTGTACCTCCTGGAGAAGAATCCGCGGCTGGGGCGCCGCGGATTCTTCGTTTTTCCACTTATTGCCTGTAATCGCTAGAACTCATCCTAAAATGTGGACTCCACCTTGCTTGCACACCTGAAACGTTGGCGAAAAAGGTGGGGCCCACATTTTCAGGATGATTTCTAATCTTCCCGGTAATGGCAGCCCACGCTGGTCTTGTTTGACCAGGCCGCCTGCGCCACGATCACCGAGGTGCGCACCATGTTGCGCAACCCGAGCAATTCATCGGTCACTTTGCTTGAGCGATAAAACTGCTCGATCTCCGTCTCGAGATGGCGCAGCTCGCTCAATGCGCGTTCAAGCCGCGCGCTGTTGCGCACCAGACCCACGTAATTCCACATCATGTGTTGGATCATGCTGACGTCTTGCGCAATGAGCGCCGGGTCCGGCGTGCTTTCGCCTTCGCTGCGCCATTCGGGGATCTCAGCCGGTCGCGGCGCGTCGTCGAGCCGGATGTTCATCACGATATCGCGCGCGGCGCGCTCGCCCCACACCAGCCCTTCCAGCAGCGACGTGCTGGCCAGCCGGTTGGCGCCATGCAGCCCGGTGCAGCTCACTTCGCCGATCGCGTAAAGCTTGTCGATGGTCGTGCGTCCAAACTCATCGACCCACACGCCGCCGCAGAAATAATGCGCCGCCGGCGCGACCGGCACGAGATCGCGCGTGGGGTCCACGCCGTGCTGCATGCAAAAAGCCACGATGTTGGGGAAGTGCGAGTGAATGCGATCGGCCGCGATGGTGCTGCGCAAGTCCAGAAAGACATTGGGCACGCCGCGCTCAAGCATTTCAAAATAAATGCTGCGCGAGACCACATCGCGCGGCGCCAGATCCTTCCATTGCGCGTCGTATTTTTCCATGAACGGTTTGCCATCGGCATGGCAGAGCCGTCCGCCGTCGCCGCGCACCGCCTCTGTGATGAGCATGCGCTGCGCGCCCTGCTTGACAAATGCCGTTGGATGAAACTGCACGAATTCGGCGTTGATCACACGCGCGCCGGCGCGGTAGGCCATAGCCACCCCGTCGCCGCGTGCGCCGGCTGGATTGGTCGAATACAGGTAAATCTGTCCAAGGCCGCCCGAGGCGAGAATCGTGCGGCGCGCCAGCACCCGCGTAATATGGCCGCTGTCGCGGTCGAGCACATACGCGCCCGCGCACGAGAGCGGCTCATAGACGCGCAGGGGGTTGCTTGAATGATGATCGGGCGTGAGCAGGTCAATGGCGGTGTGCGAGGTGAGCAGCGTGATGTTTGACTGCGCTCGCAACGCCCGCATTATCGATGCCTCGATCGCGCGGCCTGTGGCGTCGGCCGCGTGAATAATGCGCGGCAGCATATGCCCGCCTTCGCGCGCCAGCGAAATTTCGCCGTCATGCTGATCGAAGGGCACGCCCAGCCGGTCGATCAAGATGCGCTTGACAAGCGGCGGCCCCTCGGTTGAAAGGATCTCAACCGCCCTGGGATTGCAGTAGCCCGCGCCGGCGTTCTGGATGTCCTCAATCAGCAGCGCAGGCGAGTCGTCCTTGCCCTTATAGATGATGCCGCCTTGCGCCCACTGCGTGCTGCTCTCGTGCGGGTCTTCGGCGCGGGTGATCACGGTCACGCGCACGCCGGTTTCAGCCAGATGCAACGCGGCGGTTGCGCCCGCGATGCCGCAGCCGATGATGAGGACGTCGGTTTCGATCATGGTGTGATTACGTTGGCGGCGCCCGCGTTGTTCGATTGTTAGTCGCGTTTGCCGGGAGAGCCGATCTTGATCATGCGGTCGACGGCGCGAAAGGCCTTGACGCGGATGTCTTCGGGCACATCGACGACGAACTGCATTTTTTGCAGCGCCAGCAGCGTGTCCTCAAGCGTGATCTCGGCCATGTGCGGGCAGCGCTGGTTGCACATGCGCAGCATCTCGCGCTCCGGGTTGGCGCCCATGATGTTGTCGGCCATTGAACACTCGGTCAACAGCAAAAAGCGCGGCGCTTTGGATTCGGCAACATACTTCATCATCTGCGTGGTGCTGCCGCTGTAGTCCGAAGCCAGCACCACTTCCGGCGAACACTCCGGGTGCGCCAGAATCAACACATCCGGATAGTCGGCGCGCGCGGCCCGAATGTCTTCCACGGTGAACTTTTCGTGCACTTCGCAGCGGCCGTGCCAGCCGATGAACTGGTAGTCCAGATTGGCGTCTTTGGCCGCAGCCGCTTTGGGCTGTTTGCTCGGGAAGATGATGCGCGTGCCGGTTTCGCGCGCAATGTTGCTGGCCAGATACTCGTCCGGCAAAAAGATGATCTTGTCGGCGTTCAGCGACTTGACCACCTCGACCGCGTTGCCGCTGGTGCAGCACACATCGGTCTCGGCTTTGACGTCGGCATAGGTGTTGATATACGTCACCACCGGCACGCCTGGGAACTTTTTCTTGAGCGCGCGCACATCGTCGGCGGTGATGCTGGCAGCCAGCGAGCAGCCGGCCTTGCGCGCCGGTATCAGCACGGTCTTGGACGGATTCAGGATCTTGGCCGTTTCAGCCATAAAGCGCACGCCGCAAAAAACGATGACATCGGCGTTGGTCTTGGCCGCGCGCCGGCTGAGTTCCAGCGAGTCGCCGACATAGTCGGGGATCGAATGAAACAGCGCCGGCTCCATGTAGTTGTGGCCGAGAATGACTGCGTTGCGCTCTTCTTTGAGCGCGTTGATCTGCGCTGCCAGCCCAGCCTTGTAGCGCAGTTCGACATCGGTCAGGATATGCCCGAGGCGCTTTTGCAACGCAACGAACATTTCATCGGGATGGGTGATTTCAGAAGTTTCAGTTGTCATTTTTATTGTGAACGATTGACGATTGATTGGCGCGATCGTCAAGGCGTTTCATCGAGCCACAAACTGATATCCAGCGCTTTAACCGAATGCGTCACCGCGCCGGTCGAGATGTAATCCACGCCGGTTGCGGCAATCGCCACGACGGTCTCAATCGTGACATTGCCGCTCGCTTCAAGCGGCACACGCCCGGCGACCAGGATGACCGCTTTGCTCATGTCTTCAACGCTCATATTGTCCAGCATGATGCGATCGACGCCGAGCGCAAGCGCCTGGTCGAGCTCGTCAAAGTCGCGCACTTCGACTTCGATCGGCCGGCGACGCTCGTCGCAGGCGCGAACGGCTTGCACGGCTTTGGCGATCACGCCGCCGCACGCGGCGATGTGGTTGTTTTTGATCATCACCATGTCGAAGAGGCCGATGCGATGATTGACGC
>JANMNW010000483.1:0-14896 GCA_031368515.1 Chloroflexota bacterium | reverse complement strand
ACCGGTGCTGTCGCCGCTGCATGTCGATCTGCGTTTACCGGACGGCTCGGTCGAAACCCATTCGCTGGTCGACGGCGGTGTGCACGACAACCTCGGTCTGGACTCGGTCAAGGCCTATGACAACGTGCTGATCAGCGATGCGGGCGGCACATTCGACCGCGAGAGCCGCGTGGGATTTCGTCTCGGGCCGCTGTTCATTCCGGCGCAGCTGCCGCGGGTGTTCAATGTGGTCGACGGGCGTTCGCGCTCCCAAGTGCGCGAGTGGGTGTGGCAAGTGTTGCGCATCTTGGTGGCATTGCCTCAGACCGAGCGCAGCGCAGCACGCCAGATCGCCTACTGGCCAATGGACGACACCACTATGCGCGAGGAGCTAAGCCCGCCCGACCCAGCAAGTGGCCGGGTGAACGATTATGAGCTACGCCAGGACGGGGCGGCGCTGGTGGCAATGTTGGCGGCGCCGGTCGACCCGCCTTCGATCCGAGTGCATCCGAATATGGCGGCACGCCAGGCGCGTGTGCCCACGCGCCTGGCACCGATTAGCCCAGGTCTGGCAAGGCAGTTGATCAACCTGGGCTATGCACGCTGCGATCACTATGTCCGGACGATGGCCGTGGGCTTGCTCGAGCGGCGGGCGGTGCAGCCCTCGGCGCCATCGCTACCCTTTCCGGAGGCGCCCGTCGACATCGATCCGGGCAAACTTGCCGCGCCGCCGCCGCCGTTCGAGGTTCGGGCGGTTTACCTGTTGATCGCGCTAGGCGTGTTGTGGCTGGCGACCATCGGCATAGTGACTGCTTGGTTGACCACTCTGCTGGTGCGCGCCGGGTGGTCTGTTGCCGGCGGGGTGCTGGTGGCGCTGGCGTTGACTGTTTTGGCTGGACTGGGTGCCGGCGGGCTTGCCCTCTGGCTGCTGGTGCGTGCGAGGCTGTTTCGTGCGCAACCTGCGGTGGGCGCAGCACAACTTGGCCACCCGGTCGCTTTGCCGAAGTAATCGCCATGATGGCGCGCGACTGAGAACGCGATCTGTAATGGACACGATTGACAAAGCGTGTCCAGCACAGACCAACCTCAATTGCAAATTTCGCCCGACAATGCTATGAATACAAGATCACGGCAAAAGGACGCGAGGGCAAGGTTAATGCGCCCCTGCGCGTAATACGAGCTTGAAGGAGAAAAACATGCACCCGAAATCTTTGCCATTAATTTGGGCAAGCACGCTGTTGCTCGCTGCCTGCAACGTCGCTCCAACTTCGCCGGCCACACCGGCAGCACCGACCTCGAAAGCGGCTGAGCAACCCGCATCCGCCGCCACAGAGAAGGTCCGACTGCGTTTGTGGTCGCACAACAATCCGGCCTTTGTCAAGGTTAATCAGAGCCTTGTGGACGCGTTTATGAAGGCCAACCCGAACATCGAGGTCAAGTACGAGCAGTTCCCATACGATCAGCTCATCCAAACATTGCAGACATCGATGCCGGCAAAAAGTGAAGCTGACGTCATCGAGATGTTCGGCACTTGGACATGCGGCTATGCGCGTGGCGGCCGCTTAATGGAGGTGCCCCGGATCGTCATGTCGTTGCCTGAAGCGCAGGAGCAGTTTTTTAAGGCGCCGCTTGATGGCTACAACTGCGATGGAAAGCTTTATGGCTTTCCAAATGAGTTCAACCTGGAATATGGCGGTGTGTTGGTGAATCCTGAGATATTCAAAAAGCACAACGTGCCTTATCCTCCACAATGGAAGTCGTTTGATGAACTCATTGCCGATGCCAAGAAAATGACGGAGTCCGACAGTTCGGGTGCAATGACAGTTGCCGGCTATAACTACATCGGCGGCGATTCACTTGGATTTGCGTTCCTTGCCGGAATTCTGCAGCAAGGCGGCAACTACTTCGCGGAAGATGGCAAGCATTTCAACTTTCTTTCGCCCGAAGCTATGAAGGCGGCTCAACTGCTCGTGGACATGGCGCAGCGCGACAAAGTAGTTGATCCAGTTCTCTTCACCGATGACAAGGCGATCGAAAATTTCTTCCAGGGCAAGACGGCTATTCTGTTCCGCGGGCCATGGGCGGCGGCCTCAGGCTTGGTTGACTTTCCGGGGTTTAAATTTGACTATGTCAATGTGCCACCCTATTTTGGCAACAAGCACGTTTTTGCAGCCGATTCGGGCTGGGGCAAAGTTGTGTCCATTAATACCAAGCATCCGGAAGAAGCGTGGAAGCTGGCACAGTTCATGGCTGCAAACAGGGACAATGCGCAAACGTGGAATGGCGCGACAGGCACGGTTCCCGCATTGAAGTCGATTGTCGCAAAGCCGGATGAGTTTCTCAAGCAGGCGCCCTGGGTCAAACCCACATTTGAAATTCTGCCGGGTGGCGTATTTATCGGCAATGTCGGTGATCGCGATCAATTGTGGTACCAGATCATGTCCAAGCACTTACTTGACGCGATTCAAGGAACCACCCCATTGGATGAGGCCATGAAAGCGATCCAAACCGAAGCCAACGCAATGATAGATAAACAGAAATAATCTCAGCGCCAATTTGGCAAGCCGCCTTCTTGTCAGGGCGGCTTGCCAGCACGCAGTTCGACAAGTCATGGCTCCAGCCAAGTCCCGACCTTCCCGTCTATTACAGGCCCAAAGACGCTTCGCCTATTCCGGCCTGACGCCGATCATGTTGTATATGATCGTGTTCGCCTTATTTCCAATGTTGTGGGCAGTGGTGCTGAGTCTTTTTGATTACTCTCCGCAACGCGCTGGCAGCGGTTTTCTGGGGCTTGGCGGCGCGAACCCATTTGTCGGCATGGACAATTACGCGGCAATGTTTGCGTCCAGCCAGCCAGCGCGGGTGTTTCGACAGGCGCTAGTCAATACGTTCATGTTTGCGTTTTTGGTTTTGCCGCTGAATCTGATAATTACGCTTCCATTGGCCGTAGTGCTGGAAATGGTCCACGGTCGGATCAAAGGTTTTTTTCGCGCAATCTATTTTCTGCCCGTGATCAGCTCAACCGTGGCAGTGGCGCTAATTTGGGGCAACCTGTTCAACCCACAGTGGGGATTGATCAACACTGCTATCCGAGCCGTTGGCCTGACGGCGCCCAAGGCGTGGCTGACCGATCCACGCGCGTATGTTTTCGGCGTTCCGCTTGCGATGATTGCAGTCGTGATCGCGTATGTGTGGCAGGACTTCGGCTACAACCTCGTGATCTTCGTGTCTGCGCTGCAGGGCATACCGTCATCCATCCGCGAGGCCGCGCGGGTCGATGGCGCCAACAGCTGGCACGAGTTTCGTCACATTACGTTACCTTTGCTGCGGCCGACGCTCCTGTTAGTGTGCGTATTGACCTTAATCTCATCCTTTCAAACCTTTGTCATTTTCCAGCAACTTACCGGAGGAGGCCCGCGCGAACAGACCACGCCTTTGGTCATGAGCATCTATCTCAACGCGTTTAGATTTCAGAGCATGGGATGGGCATCGGCCATCGCAATGGTGCTCTTTCTGATCATTTTGTTATTTACGACCCTCCAGTTCCGGTTTCTGCGAACAGACTGGGAATACTAATGACAACGCTTGAGACGACAGTCCAAAAACCCGTTCCTGTTCATGCCCGGGCTGGTCAGGTGCAACGCGCAGCTGGTTTGTCAATCGCCTATATCATTTTGCTGCTTGGCCTATTTGTGACGCTTGTGCCGTTCATATATGTTGTGCTGAGCTCGTTTAAGACCTCGCTCGAAATCATTCGCGTTCCGCCCACGCTTCTGCCAGAAAAGTGGTCGCTGCAAAACTACGTGAAGATCCTGATGGACCCAACAGTGCCATTGCTGCACTTCTATGGCAACAGCATGTTTGTATCTATGGCGCGCGTGACGATAACGCTGTTCACTAGCTCGTTTGCCGGGTATGTATTTGCAAAATACCGTTTTCGCGGGCAAACACTGATGTTCACCTTCATTCTGGCGACATTGATGATTCCGTTTCAAGTCATCATGATCCCGGCATACTTGATCCTGGTTACGCTTGGGTTGATAGATTCGCTCTGGGGCCTCGTGATTCCGTCGCTAGTCGATGCGTTTGGCATCTTTCTCATGAAGCAGTTTATCGAAAGCATCCCAAACGAGTTGCTCGACGCCGCACGCATCGATGGGTCGAGCGAATTTCGCATTTATGCCCGTATCGTGCTGCCGCAACTCGGTGCGCCGCTGGCCGCGTTGGGAATTTTTACATTTGTCGCCACCTGGAATGATTATCTTTGGCCGCTGATCGTCATCACCTCCGCCGAACGCCGTACGTTGCCGCTGTTACTCAGCTGGTACAACAACCAGCACGGTTCCAACCCTGCGTTGACGTTGACCGCGGCAAACTTCGTCATGTTTCCCGTGTTGATTGTCTACGTCTTTTTTCAACGCTGGATTGTCCAGGGCGTGACTTTGACTGGCTTCAAATAAGCGCTGGGGCTGCCGACATTATTTAGAGCCTGTTAAGCGCTGTATTAATGAGGCTCATCTGGTTCATAGGCGTTTACGAATTGTTGAAGCCAAGGTGACATAAACCTGCGCTATTTGCAGCAGCTGCCTTTCGTTTGTGGACTTAGGCAAGCATTGTCGCGGGTTCGCATTTAGGGCATATCGTGGCTACTTTTCGCCGTCCGCGCCTAATCAGTTCGTCATGCCGCGCGCCAGTACTCGTGATGTAATCCGTTCAGCGCAGGAACGCTGACAATCTGGCCCGTTCCTTGCACCGGGGTCCGCACAGTATCCCCTGCCCTATGCCCTGATGGGGTCGTGATCGGTTGAAATAGTCAACAGTTGCCTGGACGATCCGCTGGAGCTGGCGCTCTCCGAAGATCAACATGTGATCCAGACACTCTCGACGCGCAATGCCGATGAAGCTCTCGCAAATCGAATTTGCCCGGGGAGCCCGGAACGGCGTGCGGATCACTTCGGTGCCAGACGCTTCGGCAATCAATTCAAACGCCTAGCCATACTTGCAGTCGTTGTCTCGGATGGTCCAGCGCTGACCCCAGCCACCAGATGAAGAACACATAGATGCGATAGAAGAACAGTTCGACCCTGTTCCACTGTTTCCCTATCCCCCTGTTCGAACTGGTAGTTCAAACGCCTTGGCTGCCCTCGAAGTGCCTCATGCCGCTTTACCAATTTGTCCGATTGCGACTTGTACTGCCTATTTGACCTTATCCATCGCCTACGCACAAAATTCCAAAGATGTTGAGAGATTTTGACGGTGATTATGAGAGCCGACGCGTATGGATTGAACAAATAGTCCAGTACAGAGCGCTGATCGTGGACAGACATGGGCAGCGCCACGCCAGATCGCGCCACCCGGCACAGGTCAGTGGGATGCGCAAATCGAAGTTGATCCACTGGACGGCCGCACGCTGTTTGCAGCATGGTTGCAAAACAACAAGAGCGACACCGTGGTGGCTCGGTCGAACGACTTTGGCGCTACTTGGCAAGTTACGCTTGCTGATCGCACCAATGCCGGCACCGACAAACCTATCCTCGCTGTGCGCGGCAAAGATGTTTATGTTGCCTTCAACCACGCGCAAAAAATCTATGTAGCCGCGTCGCACGACGGCGGTGTGTCGTTTACTCAGTCGCAAGTCAATGCCAACGGCAAATTTGGCTGGTCGCTGTCAGGTGGCGGCACAATCGATCATCCGGCAATGTGTATTTCGGCTGGGCTGGATACAAGGGCAGCGGCGGCGCCAAGGGCGCCGTCAATCTGTTTGTGAGCAAGTCGAGCGATGGCGGGCGTACCTGGACCAATGTACCGCTTGACACCTCTGGATCGCCCCCCGATTGCGCGGCGTATAGCTGTGGCTGGGCCTATCTCGGCGCTCAAGCAGTCCTCTGCTCGGACACCAACGGTATGCTGTATGCGCTTTGGAACACCAGCAGCGCCGACGCCGCGCCCAACCGAATCTACTTCGCCAGGTCGAACGACGGCGGCGCATCTTGGACGCCCGAAACCGACCTGTCGCTAGCGCCAACGGGCGCGGCGCATGCCTTCCCGGCAATCGCTGCCACTGGCAACGGCGATGTGCGCGTCGCATGGATGGATGCGCGCACGAACGGTCAGTGGAACACGTTCTATCGCCGCTCGATCAACGGCGGCGTAAGCTGGTCGCCCGAGACCGACCTTTCCACCTATGTGTCCGGCTTTGGTTATATCCAGCCCGATGGATTTCGCTTTCCATTTGGCGATTACTATGAGATGACCATCGACGATACAGGAACAACCCATGCAATCTGGGGCGAAGGCAACAGTTACGACTCGCCTGGTTCGATCTGGTACGCGCGTGGGCAGTAAAACGTGGCCCTGTAATTCCATGATTTCGACAGTGATTAGGGGCGATTGCGCGGCAACAGGGGCATGGGTGCAAGTTCTCTCGTGCCGTCGGGAGCCTTCAGCAACTCGTTCCAATCCAAAGCTGCCGCAGCCTTGCGGCCAATTTCGATCAGCCGGGGAATGGACTTCACATCATCCATCTCAATGCTCTCGGGCATACGCACATTGCTGCGAACCAGGTGGACTCCGCGCGGCTTGAAATGCCGTTCGATCAACTGCGTTTGCTGGTTGATCGGTTCATCGAGCAACTCACCAATAGTCCATCTCAGCCAATCCACCAAGTTGGAAGGCGAATGATCCTCAACATAGTAGCCTGTGCCAAGCGACACAACGGTTGTTTCGGTAAACGGATAGCTGCCCGGCGCCGAATAATAGAAGGCTTCGACACAAGCTTGATAGGCCGGATTGCCGGCGATACCCACCCCGCCATCGATGCACAGCCCGACTTGAGGGACATCCCACGCCTTGAAAAAGAGCGGGAATGCGGCCGAAGCGGTGATGCAATCGACCAGGCGGAACGCACCGGTATGCACGCGGTCGGCAATGGGCAAGGTGACCGGGTTGTCCTTGACAAAGTAGTAAGCCCGGCCATCTCGCACGCGCATGGCAGTGAACATCACATCAATTGGCAATTCGTTCAGCGTCGGATTACCTAGGTGTTCGACAAGCAGTCGCGCCAGAGGCGCGCTTTCGTACTTGTATGAACCCAATGTGCTCAGAAAATCGAGCAGCTTGAACTCAAACGCCTTATGGCCAAGGGTTTGGTACATCTCAAGCGTGCGCTCGGCGCTCATACCTGTCGCCAGAGCGCCCGTGATAATCGCGCCTGTAGAGGTGCCTGAGATAAACGAAAAGACTTCGCGGCACGGTTTCCCAAGTTGCTCTTCCAGCCGAACCAACGCGCATAGCGGAATAATGCCGCGGATGCCGCCGCCATCGATTGCGAGTATTCGCTTTCTGCTCATGCTGCCTCCTGCTGTTAACCCCTAAAAGCTAGCTGGGCTTAGCCAGCGTTGACATGACGCGGGGCAATTCTTATCCCGTAAATTCTAGAACACATCGCATAAATCGCATTGTGTGCTGGCTACACACGTCATCCGCGTTGTTTTCAGGCAACTAATCGGTAATCAGGATGCAGTCCGTTGAGCACCGACGTGGCAACCACCCTGCCCTTTGCTGGTGACGCCCGGGCGAAACCACCTCATGGAATTTGCTGTCAGGTGCTTTGATGCGGTCGCACTAAGCCTGCGCCACCGGCAGAAGCTGTCGTTCATTCAGGATCAGCGAGTGATCCAGACACTCCCGCCGCACCGTTTTCAGAAACCGCTCGGACACTACGTTCGCCCAAGGTGCTCGGTTCGAGGTGCGGATGACATTCGTAGCCACTATAGTTGTAAGGGGCTATCAGGTGAGTTGCTCGCGCAGATTCGGCCGCGCCAAACGCATCAGGCTTTGCAATTTTGGCAGCATCTCGTGCTTCTCGCAATGGCGCACCAGCGCGCGGGCCTTGCCCGCCTTGGCATCGCCAGACAGGCTATCCCAGTCAATATTAAGCTGGAATGCAAGCTCCTGTATGTCGTTAAGGTCAAACCACTTGTCGGTGAGCAAGGCATGCAGCCGCTGCGCCAACGCTGACAACCCTGCCGCCCCACCCTCAGCTTCCGGCGTTTGATGAATCACAATCTTCTGCCCCACCACCACATCGCCACCGGTATTGATGTCGTTTGCGGTAAGCGAGTTGCCCGCCGGCGCATCCAGCTTGGCCAGCAGCGCGGCAATTTGCGCCTGCAAAGCGATGCGTACTGGAGCGCTTGCGCCCGGCAGCGCGGCGCCTAACGCGTCAATTTGCAGTTGAATGTCCTCGTTTGTCGCCATGTTGCATTCTCCTGAACTATGCCTGTGCTTTCGCTTGCGTCAACCAACCTGAGACCTGGTCGATCAAGGCTTGATCGTGCGTGGCGTTGGCCGTTGTCAGCGCCAGCTCCAGCGCCGCCACACGTTCATCCCGGTTGGGTTTTGCAAATGCCAGGCCGGCTTGCGCCAGCGCGAGCTGCTTCGTATTTTGCTGCAATTGCGCCATCAACAGCGCACGCTCGAAAAGTGGCTCGGCGAGAGTCAACCAGCCCGCGCGGCCATAGGCATAACCAAGGCTCACCGTGTTCATCAACTCAACATCGGGCTGACCCAATCGCCTGGCCAACTCCACTGTTTGCTCCAGCGCGGCAATGTGTCGCGCTGGCATCTGTCGCTCCAGATATGCCATGGCCAAACGCTGATACACGCCCGCCGCCAATTCAAGGTTGCCCCCTTCAATCGCAATCGCGATGTAGCGCGGCCCAAACTCAAGCAGTGCATCGGTGTCATTGAGCGCGCCCGATGCGATCGCGATCGCGCTCAACGCATTGCTGCGCAGAATCAGCGGCGCATTTTCTGTCATCGCCGAGAGTGCGCGCTTTGCGGCCGTGCTGCTGGCGGGCCAGTCTTTCAGATTCTGATATTGCATGGCGCACTGCGATGCAAAGAACGCCACTTGATCGGGCAGCTCCAGGCGCTTGGCCGCCGCCTCAGCGCGTTCGAGATGGGCCAGCGCCGCGCGCGCGTCGCCGCGGTCGCCATACCAACTGGCCAACGACTGTTCAAAAAACAGATCGACCGCGGGCTCGTTAAAGCGCGCGGCCTGTTCGCGCGCCTGATCAAAGCTGCGCTGGGCAGCTTCGGCATGGCCCGCTTCGCCGTGCATCGAGCCCAGCATGATCAGCACCTGTACACGCGTCAGATTGGGCGGATCCGTCGGCAGCAGCTCAAGCAGCCGCTCGAAATGCGGCACTGACTCGCCCGGCCGTCCGGCCAAATTGTGCGCCGCGCCCAGAATCATCTCTGCCGAGGCCAGCAGATCGTTGTTCTTTTCGGTCGCAGCCTGGCTTGACAATCGCTCGGCCATGGCGATCGCGCGCTCAAACTGCTTGGCGTTGAGCGCCACCATCGCCGATTCAAGCGCCGGGCTTTGCGTGACACCCTTTTCCCCGGCCGCACCTGCCATCTGCGCAGCCACGGCCGATTGCAACAGCCGTTGCACTTCTTGCGGCAACGACAAGTTAAACGTGCTGTTGAACTGCTGGCCGACGACGACGTTGGTCGCGTTGATGTCATTTGCGGTGAGGTTGTTCGTGTCGTTCACTTATTTTTCCGTGCCCCCTGGGAGAGAGGGAGCGACGCTGCGCCGTCGCTCTGCAATTCCACCCGCCATTGCGCCCAGGTCGCGGCGCACAACTCGGCGTCATTCTCATTGGCGCCGCCGCTCAGCGCGCAAGCCGACAGGCGCGGCGCGAGATCGCGCAATGTCATCATCACCGGCAACAGTCCGGCAAACCTCGCGGGCGGCTCGGTGATTTCGCCCAGCATATGCCAGGCCGGCGTCGTCGCTGTCGGCGAGCGGCAGGCGGTTCATGCGCGTGCGAAGGCGCTTCAGATACTTCTCGCGCACGGTCGGCACGTTCCGCTGGCGTTCGAGTTCGGCCAGCGTTTTGGCGAGATCCGGGCTGTTGACAGCCAACGGCTTTAGCGATTCAATTGCGGCGATCAGTTTGGCAAGTTGGTCGTTTCTGTTGTCGTCGGCCATGCACCCCTTCCCAGAATCTTGGTGGGGGAATTGTAGGCGAATAGTCACTTACCTTCGTTGTCGCAGATTTGTCGAAATTCCGCCTCAACCTGTATTGGGAACCATACTCTGCTTGATCGACCAGGCTGACAGATATCGACCGTCTCAGAAGTCTGCACACTTGAGGTTCGCTGGTCAATAATCCGGCTATTCAAATATGCCAGTGCGGCTGCGGTCCACATGATGAACACGGCCACAATCGCGATGGCTTTTCCTACGATACGGTGAAAATGAGGCGTCTGAATCTTCTCCATGTCATTTTTGGGCGCATCTCCCGGCTGCGTGCCCGCTCCTTGTCATGACTATTGACACAAGCCGGCACCGGCGGTTGACGGCCATGGCAATCTGAGTTGATAGATTTCTCAATTCCGTCCTGTGATGATGGGCTATACACTGTCCACTGAGAGTGCCTATGGGAACTAAAGAGCTACCAAAACAGCATCCGTTCGGTGAGCTTTTGTCGCAATACCGTCTGCGAAAGCCAGGGCTCACGCAAAAGCATTTGGCCGAGTTGGCCGGATACGATCAATCAACCTTGGTTCGCATGTGCAAAGGCGGCAAGGACCTGACGGGTCCATCAGGTCGGGATCGGGTGTTGAGGATCATCGACACGTTGCACAACGCCGGCGTGCTTCACACGCGCGACGAGGCCAACAGCCTGCTCTTCGTCGCCCTGATGCCGCCACTGTTTGAAGCCCAGCCAACCGAAGCCGCCATACTCAAACGGCTTGTCATAACAGACAGTCACCAGACGCGCCGCACCAACCTTCCAGCGGCTTTGAGCTCGTTTGTCGGGCGAAGTGCGGAGGTGGATGCCGTTCAGCGGTTGCTCACGGCGACTCGCCTCTTAACCTTGACGGGCGCCGGCGGAAGCGGCAAGACTCGACTGGCGCAGGTCGTCGCCGCCAACCGCTTGCTTATATTCCCTGATGGCGTTTGGTATGTGGAACTTTCCAGTGCTGTCGATAACACTCACCTGTTACAGGCCGTGGCCAATGTATTTGGGCTCAATACCGATGCCAGCAAACTCACAAACGATACATTGATCGCACGTCTTCAGCATCAGCATATCCTTCTTGTTCTTGACAACTGCGAACATCTGATTGATGCCGTTGTTGATCTGACGTTCGCGCTCCTGCGCGCATGCCCGCGGCTCACGGTACTGGCGACGAGCCGTGAATCACTTAATCTTGATGGTGAGACGGTATGGCGGGTGCCGCCGATGGAGGCCGATGAAGCTATCGACTTGTTCGTTGAGCGGGCACGCTCGCGGCAATTTGAGCCAACGCCGGCTCAACAGGCATTGGTAGCAGACGTTTGCCGGCGGCTGGACAATATGCCGCTATCTATCGAGCTGGCAGCCGCGCGGGTCGACACCCTAACTGTCGAAGACATTGCCCAACGCCTTGATGACCGGTTTGCATTGCTGACACAAACGCGCCGCAGCGCGGTCACACGCCATCAGACTCTGCAATCGGCAGTCGATTGGAGTTTTGCGCTGTTAAGCGTGGAGGAGCAGAGGCAATTCTGCCAGCTGAGCATCTTTGTTGGCGGCTGGACGCTGACTCTTGCCGAAGATCTGGCCGAGGAGATGGCCATGTCTCGCGGCGCGGTGTTGCCGCTACTCACGCAGCTTGCGGCAAAGTCGCTCATCCAGATCGAACGCCATGACGGCGAGCTGCGCTACGCGATGCTCGAAACGCTGCGCCAGTACGGCCAGGAACGGTTACTGACGGGGTCGTTCGGCGATCTGAGCTGTTTGAAGCTGGCACATGCGCGCGTAATACACAAATGGGCCGAGCATATGCAGCAAGAGCTGCGCACAAGTCTTACGGCAGAGCTGTTCGCTCGTATCGAACGCAACTTCCCCAATGTGCATGCCGCACTTGGGTGGTGCCTTAACGCCAGCAACGCCAATGTCAACTCGCTCGGAGCTGACATTTTCAGCAAGCTTCACCTGTTCTGGTTTTCCAGCACGCACAACCAAGAGCTCTTGCGCTGGCTGAGCCTGGCACAGGCTGCGGCCACGCAAAACACGTCCGCAGCCACTCGCGGAGCGATTGCAATGATCCGCTCAAACTCTCCAAGCATCTCAATCCCACAATGCTGCGACTTGCTTAACGAAGCGCAACAGCTGTTTGAGGAAGCTGGCGACGCGGCGGGAGAAGCTTACGCCCGAGGAAGCCTCGCGGCGCTGCGCTTTGAGATGCGGGGAATGGACATGGCCTGCCTTGATGAGATGCGCGCTGCAGCCGACGATGCTGAGCGCGCCGGCGCTCACACTATTGCGCGCTGTCACAAGTTTGCGTTAGCCTCATCGACAATGCTTGCGCTAAAGTTCGATGAAGCGCTGATGCTCTTTGAAAAGCTCTTAGCCGAATGTCGCGCTGCGGGAGACATTCACAATCTGACTCGCGCACTATTTGGCTACGCGCATATGTTGATGGAGCACTTCGAGTTCGCCCGCGCGCTGGCCCTCCTGCAGGAGGCAGAGCACGTCGCACGGAACGCCCCCGATCTTATATTTGAAATGATGTCGCGCAGCCTTGTGGCGGAAAACATGCGCTTTCTTGGCGATCCGGCGCGCGGCGCCGAGATTTCTGCCGGGTGTTTGGCATTTTCGCACAAGCATCTAGGAGCTGACGCCGATAGCCTGCCAATCTATATTCTTACAAAATCGCTAACCGATATCGGGCGCTTTGACGAAGCAAATAAGCACATGCGCGGGCTCATTGCGCGCTGGTCCAAGCAGCAAGGATCCTTTGCAGGTATCTATTTTGGGACCTTCGACGCGCTGGCCCGAAATGCAAGTGCCGCCGGACGTTTTTGCGATGCGGCGTATCTTTTCGGCGCGTCGGCAGGCGATCGAGAGCGGTCGGGGCTGCGCCGCTTCCGCCACAATGATCTTGAATGTGAGCCTCTCGCCGCCCGTGCCCGCGAAGGGATGGGCAACACTGCGTATGAGGAACGATTTGCCACGGGGCAAGCCGATACGTTGGATCAGACGATTCAATTCTCCCTGTCATTCTGGTAGTCATACATCTCGCCAGAGATTTGCGGGCGATCGCATCAACGCTGGCTTTGACTTGAACGGTCCAAAACAGCGTCAACCTGTGTGGTATTGAGCGGAAGTTTTGTTCACAACTTCGTGTTCAATAGCGTCACTGGAGAGTTGAGCCAGTCCGGAATTCCAGTCCGCATTACCATTCCAGGCTATGGTGCAGTGAACGTGGAAGCTGTCCGTTGGTTTGCTGACGGTCGGATTGTGGGCAAGCATTCCTTCCTCGAGACGAATGGTGTGGCACAGTTTTGCTCCCTGTTGGCTGCGTGATGACGAGTAAAAGCCGGGCCATCGGAATTACGCCAGGAAGTAAATCTGTCCTGACTCCAATAGTTTGGAGACAAAAATGCAGATGCTAAGGCCTTGCTCCAAAATAATATCCGCATAAAATCCGAAAATGATGTATCGTAATAGTCGATGAATGAGACGGATGCGGTAGAGAAAATCAAATACAAGTACTCGATGCTGAGGGACGCGTTGAATGAAAAGCAAAAGCGTCGATGGGCAGCAAGCGAAGCGTTGGTGCGCGGGCATGGCGGAATAGCTGATGTGGCAACGGCGACAGGATTGGACAGAAAGACCATCGCACGCGGCATGCATGAGCTGACAAGCCCGGATCCGGAAGAAAATCGCGAACGAGTGCGAAAGCCGGGAGGTGGGCGAAAGTCGTTGACGGAACATGATGCCGGTTTGATGGAGGCATTGGATCAATTGATCGATCCAGAAACACGAGGAGATCCGGAGTCACCATTGCGATGGACGTGCAAGAGCACATATTTGCTGGCCAGTGTATTGTCGAAACGAAGTGCCATCAGTCCACAAAGCGTTGGTCGGCTGTTGCAAAAAGAAGGATACAGTCTGCAGGGCAATCAAAAGACGCTGGAAGGCACGGATCATCCAGACCGGAATCTTCAGTTTGAACACATCAACAAAATGGTGAAGGAATTCCAGCAAGCGGGACAGCCGGTGATCTCGGTGGACACCAAGAAAAAGGAGCTGGTGGGCCCGTTTTACAAAGGCGGCCGTGAGTGGCACCCCAAGGGCGAGCCCGAGCAGGTAAAAGTGCATGACTTTGTCGATGCGACACTGGGCAAAGTGATTCCATATGGAGTTTACGATGTGACGAAGGACATGGGCTGGGTGAGCGTAGGCACAGACCATGACACGGCGGAGTTTGCAACAAGGGCGATCGAACGCTGGTGGAAGAAGATGGGCTCAGTGGCATATCCAGACGCGCGCGAGTTGATGATCACAGCGGATGGGGGTGGCAGCAATGGAAGCCGGTCAAGGCTTTGGAAGGTATCACTTCAGAGTTTGGCGTCAAAGATCGGCATACCGATCACAGTGTGCCATTTCCCACCAGGGACGAGCAAGTGGAACAAAATCGAGCATCGCATGTTTAGTTTCATCACGCAAAACTGGCGCGGTCGGCCATTGATCAGCCACGAGGTGGTCATCAACTTGATTGCGCACACGACAACAAAGAGCGGACTGAAAATACGTGCTGAGCTTGACAAGCGAAGCTATCAGACGGGTCTCAAAGTGAGCAACGAAGAAATGGAAAGTATCAACATCAAACGGACCGAATTTCACGGTGAATGGAACTACACAATCTCGCCGCGTTGAATACTGCAAAAACGGATGTTATTTTGGAGCAAGGCCTTACAGGCGACGGCTTGAACATGCGCCTTGATCACGTCTGTTGCGTCCCATTCGTAGCGTACGCGCGTATTGGCCTTCAGCTTTGCGGTCAGTGGTAGGCGCGTGCCGCCCGGAGCGAGCAGCTCGTTATCCTCCGGTGCCGAGCAATCGTC
>JANMNW010000132.1:0-4051 GCA_031368515.1 Chloroflexota bacterium | reverse complement strand
GCCGCGCATTGTCATAAGCCACGGACGCAATTTGAGCAAGTCTGGACAGCAACTCGACGGTGTCGGCGCCGATTCGTCCGGCTGGCGCGGCGTGGCTGATCACCAGGGCACCAACCGGCGCGCCGTTCGACATCACGGGCGCGGCGGCGGCACATCCGATCAAGCCGTGCGGAAGCGTTGCATCGCGCTGTTCCCACTCGGCATAGTTTTCAACGACGATGGGCCGCCCGCTCGCCCAGACCGAACCCACCACGCCGACATTGCGATGAAATTGATGCGCCACATGCTCGGACCAGGCGCCCTGCCCGGCGCTGTGCGTGGCGCGCCCTGTGGCCGGATCAAAGAGCACAATGACACCGTCGGGCGCGCCTGTCAGGCGCACCATGTAGCCGGCCATCGATCGCAGCAGCTCGTCAAGATCCAGGTGATTTACGATGCCCAAGGCCGTCTCGTGCAGCGCGGCCAGATAGGCGTTCTGGTGCTTGAGCCGTTGCTCGGCCTGGCGCCGGGCTGTGGTTTCGCGAAGCATGCCAACCCATTGCGCCACCGCGCCCGTTTGATCGCGCACCGGGGTGACATTCCACTCGACCCAGGTTTCGCGCGCATCGCTGCGCACAAACGGCAATTCCATGGTCATCGACTGGCCGGCCCGCAGCGCTTCACGGACATAGGCCTGCGCGTCGGCATCCACTTCGACAGCGGCCAGCATGGTCGGGCTGCGCCCCAGCAAGGCCGCGCCGTCGTAGCCGGATAGGCGCTCGAAGGCCTTGTTGACATACAGCATGCGCAGCTGGTCAATGCTGGCGGCGTTGTCGGTGATCACGATCGGCTCATCCGAGTGCTCAACCACCGATTGCAGCAGGCGCCGTTCGGCATCGGCCTGCATCGGCGCAGTCAGGTCAGTGACGACAATGACGCGCGCCGGCACCGCGTCTTCGGCTGCTTCGCCGGCTCCGGGCCATGCAACGCGCGTGGGCAGGCTTGCGACATCGACATAGACTGTGGATCCGTCGGCGCGGCACAGCCGCATCATGCGCTCAGCGGGCTCGCCGCTCTGCAACCCGCGCAGCCATGCGCCATACAAAACATGATCCTCCGGCAGGCACAGCTCATGCCAGCTCATGCCGATGAGATCGCTTTCAGTTCGCCCCAGCATGCGCGCTAAGGCCGGGTTGGCAAACCGCACCCGGTTGTCAGAATCCACGATGGTCAAGCCTTGCGACACCGCCGTGATGATGCCGGTGGCGAAGTCACGCTCGCGCGCCGCCGAAAATTGAGCGGCGCGCACCACTTCGACCTGCTGCACCAGCTGCGACGTGCGCGACGCCACCTGTTCTTCGAGCGTGTCGCGAATCTGGCTAAGTTCCTCATTGATCGCCGTCATGCCGGAATTGGTGTCCGACAGCCAGCGATGCTTGCGAATCAGAGCCACGATCACCAAGACAAACATCGCCACAAGTGTCAGCCGCATCAGCGCGGCCTGATCCGCCATCGGCAAGCGCTGCCCCAGGATCGCGTCGACCGCCAGGGCCAGCAAAGCCTGCGCAGCGATGCCGGCCGCCATGGTGAGCATCACCCTGCGCGACACGTGCGGCAACGCAATAACCATCGCCACCATCGGCATGGCAATGGCCATTGGCAGCACAAACGGCGCGCATAAGCCAAACAACACCCCGGTGGCGATGCTGGCCACATAGAAAAATGAGGCGGCCGACGCCACACGGCCGCGTTCGGCCAGCATGCGCGCCAAAATCGCGGACGACATCAACGCGACCGTGCCCGCAAACTGAAGCCATTGTTGCGACACGCTGGCTGCGGCTGTTTCGACATTCAAGGCCAGCCACAGGAAGTGCGCACCCAACCGGACCAGCCCGGCTAGCAGCGCCCATTGCATAAGATCGGAGAATATGGCGCGCGAAGACGCCAGCACGGATTGCCGCGTCGTGGCCGCAGCCGTCGCAATTTCGGCGTCGACAATGGGGATCGATGAAGCGGTCATGAGTATTATGAGCGGCCGTGTGGCCCCTATGTTTTTGCCAGGGTGATTTGCTTCACCCCCGCCAGAGCGCTCTCGTAAAGACTGAGCACGAACAACAGCGATGATAACCGGTTGAGATAGCGCACCAATTCCATGTTTTCGATCAGCCCATCATGCATCAACTTCACCACAATTCGTTCAGCGCGCCGCACGATGGTGCGAGCCAGGTCAAGATAAGCGCCCGACAGTGAATCTCCCGGCACCACAAACGCGCGTGGAAGGTCGATCAAAGCGGTGACCGCGTCTGTTTCGCCCTCAAGCCAGGCCACGCGCGCGGCGTCGATGGATCGAAATTGGCCTGCGGTTTGCTGTGTGGCCGCAAGTTCAGCCATCATTTTGTAGAGATCGCGTTGCGCAGTCAGCAGCAGGTCGCGCGCGCGTTCGCTGGCCGCCGCGGCGCGCGCGATGCCCATCGCCGCGCTGGCCTCGTCGACCGTGCCATAGGCTTCGGGCTGCGGCATGTACTTTGCCACGCGGCCTTCGCCCAAAAGCCCGGTGAAACCGTCGTCGCCGCTGCGGGTGTAGAGCTGAGCTGACATCGCCTGCGATTATATGGACAGGTTTCGCCGCACAGTCAGGCGAGCCGTTTTTTCGTACTGAGCGAGCAAAGGAGCCGTTCAGATTTCAACCGCAAATGCGCCCTGTTATGATCACTGCAACACATCACCATGTATCCGGAAAGTGAAATTCTCTTCCCCGCCCGGTCGATACCGGAGCTGCGACAATCGCGCAAAGGCGCGGGCTGGCAAGCGCTGATCGATCGTCTCTCGTCGCTGCCTGAAACGCACGAAGATGTGCTTGCGTTTTGCCTGATGATGATCCGGCTGGGCAACTGCCTGACCTGCGACCTTGACAGCTACCGCGCCAGCCTGGGCTGCACCGCTTGCGCCCGCCGCACAGTGGCCAGCTTCAAAGGCAGCGACGAATTGCTGTTCCGGAAGATAGAAGAGGCGCGCAAAGAACTGGAGCCAGTCCTGAAGTTGGAACGCAAGGCCGCCAAACGCAAATAGTCATGTCACGCATCCGCCTGCCGCAACCCCATCGCAATGGCAAGTTGGCCCTGAGCCTGCCTGATGAAAACGTCTATGTTCAGCTCGACAAGCATGCGGATGAAACCATTCGCGCGCTCAGCACGCCATTTCCCAAAACGCGCCGCATCTATGAGCTCCTGATCAACGACGCGCGAATGACCGCGCATTGGGGCATGTCGAATTATCTGACCGTCGGCCGCTTGAACTACAACGACCATGGCCCGATTCACGCGCGGGTAACCGGCGCCTATGCCATGCAACTGATGCGCTACCTGATCAACGCCGGCACGCCAATGGATGTGGTGGGCTCCAACAGCGGTGACGCCGATGACGCTTGCCTGGTCGCGCTGACGGCGGTCATGATGCACGACATCGGCAACTCGCTGCATCGCAGCGGGCACGAGGCGATGGGCGTGATCATGGCGCAGCCGATTCTGGCCGAATGGCTGCCGTCGCTCTATCCGGACGCCGAGCAGCGCACGCTGATCCAGAACTTTATCCTGTCGGCCATTCAATGTCACGATATCAACCCGGCGCCGCTGTACATGGAGGGCGCGGTGGTGGCCGTGGCCGATGGCTGCGACATGACCAAAGGCCGCGCTCGCATGCCCTTCGATCTGGGCAAGCTGGACATCCACGCCGTATCCGCGCTGGCGATTGAAGACGTGCGCATCGAGCCGTGCAGCGGCACGGTGCCGGTCGAGATTGAGGTTCTGATGAGCAACAGTGCGGGCATCTTCCAGGTGGAAGAGACGCTGGTCAAAAAGATCAACGCCACGCCTCTCAAGTCGCACGTGCGCGTGAGCATCTGCGCCATCGATCCGCTGTCGCCTTACGAAAAGCGCATTGTCACAAACGCGATCATGGAAAACGGCAAGCTACGGCCGGTTTGAGTGCCCAGTCGGAAGTCCCGAGTCGGAAGTCCCGAGTCCCGAGGCAGCAGTCCTGAGTCGATAGTCCCGAGTCCCGAGTCGCGTGTTCT
>JANMNW010000434.1:0-15079 GCA_031368515.1 Chloroflexota bacterium | reverse complement strand
CGCGAGGGCGGCCATGGCGGGCCGGGCGAAATCCGCTGTGAGCCGGCTGACAAACTCGGCGGCAAGATGCTGCGCATCTGCCGCGCTGCCGCCATTGCCACAAATCAGCAGTTTGCCTCCGCTGCGAAAACTTTCGCTCAGCACGTATGCCGCTTCGCTTAAGCTGCCACCGCAATCTCTGGCCGCCGCGGTCAACGCTTCGGCGCTGTCGAGCAGGTGCGCGCGCGTCCGCACCGCCCAGAGTTCGGCCCGCAATTCGGCCTCTGAGGCGTGATACGACTCGGGCGTGCCGATGTCGAGAAAAGGCGGTTGCGCCGCGAAGCCAAACAGACCCGCGTCGGTCATGGCAGGGAACACATCGCGCTCGATGGATGCGGGCTGATTTAGCTTAAGCGGTTCGATCGCGGCGCGGTTTAGCGCGTAGATGCCCGCGTTGATCCATCCCGCGCCCATTTTGGCGCCTTTTTCGGCAAACGCCGTAATCCTGTTGCTGGCGTCAAGTTCGACCGCGCCGAATCGTGCGCAATCGTCAACTTGTGCCAGGCAAAGCGTCGCGCGGGCATGCTGTAGTTTGTGGGCCAGCGCCAGGGCGCCAAAATCCACGCGGCAGTATGAGTCGCCGTTCAAAACAAAAAACGCGTCGCCGTCAATAAATGGCAGAGCAAGTCTGATCGCTCCGGCGGTACCAAGTGGCTGAGTTTCGTGCGAATAGCGCAAACGAACGCCGAGGGCGCTTCCGTCGCCGTAAGTCCGCTCTACGAGGTCGCCTTGGTAGCCGGTGCTGAGCACGATGTCCCGGACGCCGTGCGCGCGCAGCGAGAGGATGAGCCAATCAAGAAACGGCCGGCCCGCGACGATGGCCAGCGGCTTTGGACGATCGGCCACCACAGACCGAAGTCGGGTGCCCTTACCACCGGCCAGAATGATTGCTTCGTACATGCAGCGTCGCCACCTTCTACGTAAATGCTACTGTGATGCGAACGCGTCGATTGTAATTCAAGCATGTCATGGAACTGTCATTCTTTTGTTGTAATTGGTATGCGCCCAGAAGTTGCCATCGACAAGGTGGAAAAACAACCGATCCGCCACTGGCGGATCGGTTGTTTGCACGGGCAGGGCCGGGTTTTCCCGCGGCCGTTATGCAAAAATATTCACGCTCGTCACGTCCTTGGTCGCAACGATGAGATTGTCGGGATAGCTTACGCGCCGCTCGACTTTCTCGAGCAGGAGGCGATGCTGATGCATGGGGTCCACGCCCAGCTCAAATACGCGATAACCGAGCGCGCCAAGGTGGTCAAACACGCGTGCGCCGGTTGTCCGAAAGCCGGCTGCGCACATGTCATTGAGCTTGATCAACAGCGTCGGCGCATTTGCGGCCGACAGCATGCGCTCGCCTCCACGCAGCACAAGCAGTTCGGATCCTTCCACATCAATGTTGATCAGCCGCACGCCATTGCTGCCCACCCGGCCGACAAAACGATCCAGCGTCGTCAGCTCAATTGGGAACCAATTGCTGATTTTCTGGCCCGGATGACGCGTTTCCGCCAGTGAATTGCGCTGGCCGTCTTCGGCCAGCGCCAGGCGTCCGCGGCCACTCTGATCGGTGACTGCCTTTCGAAAGATGCCGACGTTAAAAATGCGGTTGGCATTCAAATTGCCCTCAAGCGCAGTGACTTCGCGATCGCTGGGCTCAAATGCGAATACACGACCTTCCGCGCTAACCGCACGCGCTCCGACCATGGTCAGCAGGCCGCGATTTGCGCCGATGTCGATAAACGTGTCGCCAGGCTTGAGCATCTGGCGCGCCACGGCATGCTGCAACGGCTCCACGCCAAGCGTCAATTGGCGCGCGATGTCGCTGCTGATGGGACACGCATAGCGGATGTTATTGGGGAGGCTGAATACCTTTTCGGAGCCTGGCGAGCTCAGGCGTTGCGCGGTATGGACCAAGCTTCGCATGAAGATCTGTGTCGGACTTATGTGAGTGCCAGTGTAGATTGCCATGATGCCGTGTGCGACGCTGCTGTGTCGCCATCTCCCTGGCGCACATTCTACGTATCAGCCATGATCCGGTATCCTGCTTTTGGCGTATTCGCCGGGGTGAACGGGCTGAGGCCGCGCCATCCGATGGAAAGGCCGGCGAATTTTCCGAAGTGCGTCGCCATGCTTGCGAAAACCTGCCGCTGGCTGCATGCATTCATGACGCCGATGGCCGAACTGCAATGCCAAATACAGCTTCTGCCCGTCCGGCAATGTAGTCGCCGATTGCCAGGCTGGCGGTTGCGGCCGGGCTGGGCGCGTTTAGCACGTGCAGCGAACGGGCGCTTTCGGCAAACTTGAAATCGTCCACCAAGGCGCCATCGGCACTGACCGCCTGCGCCCGCACGCCTGCTCCACCGCGCACAATGTCGCCAGCTTGTATTTCTGGCACCAGCTTGCGCAGCGACCGGACAAACTCCGCCTTGCTAAAAGAGCGGTAAAACTCGTAGCCGCCGACACGCCACCACTTTTTTGCCACTTTTTGGAAGCCGGGAAAGCTGAGCGCCCGCGCGATATCGCCGGGGTTGATGTCGCTCATCTTGTAGCCTTCACGCGCAAACGCAAACACGGCGTTTGGCCCTGCTTCGACCTCGCCGTGCACTGTGATGGTGAAGTGCACACCGAGAAACGGAAAATTGGGATCGGGCACCGGATAGATCAGGCCCTTCACCAGTCCGTGGCGTTCTGGCTTGATAAAGTAGTACTCGCCTCGGAACGGCACGATTTGCACATCGTGCGCCAGCCCCATCATCCGGGCGATCATGTCCGATTGCAGGCCCCCGCAGTTGAGCAGAAAATCGGTGCGCATCTCATCTGCTTGCGTTTGAATGCGGATGCCATCGGGCGATTCGTCCAGGCCGACCACACGCTGAAACAGGTGCACGTTGGCGCCGCCGGCCTCAAGTTGCGCTTTGAGGGTGGCGCACACGCCCTTGTAATCGGCGATGCCGGTGTTCGGCGACCACAACCCAGCGATGCCATTGACATGCGGCTCAATCTCGCGAAGGCGCCTGGCGTCGATGTGTTCGACGCCGGGCACGCCGTTGGCGTTGGCCCGGCGCACCAACTCATCCAGCCGCGCCAACTCGTCCTGCGACGTGGCGACAATCACCTTGCCGCAGCGCTTGTGGGCGATGCCGTGTTCGGCGCAAAAGGCATACATGCGGCGGGCGCCGTCAACGCAAAGCTGCGCCTTCAGCGAGCCCGGCTTGTAATAGATGCCCGAATGAATTACGCCGCTGTTGTTGCCGGTCTGGTGTTTGGCCACTTCGCGCTCTTTTTCAAGCAGCGTGATCTGAAGGCCAGGGTGCCGGACTTGGATGGCGCGGGCGGTGGCAAGCCCGACGATGCCGCCGCCGATGATGGTGATATGGGTCATGATGTCTGACGGATGAGTGTTGCGATCGTGTCGTAGCGCCGAAAAGCCGGTATGAAATATACCCCCTGCACGTGCGGCCGCAGCTGAATCAAAACCTCGGCGGCAATCTGCGCGCCCGCCTCGCGCCCGTTATCCGCCGACTCCATTCGGCCGATCAGCGCGTCGGGGACCATCATGCCAGGCACTTCGTTTTTGAGAAAGATCGCGTGCCGGGCTGACGCCAGCGGCAAGATGCCCACCAGCATGGGCAGCGTCAGCGGGCCGAACAACTGCGCGTAGTGTTCCAGAAATTGACGCGCCAGAGCGGCGTCGAACACCGGTTGGGTGAGCGCAAAGTCTGCGCCGCAGTCGATCTTCTTTTTGAGCAGCTTGGCCTCTTTGTCCAGATCGGCTGGCGTCAAATTGGCGGCTACGCCAGTGACAAAGCTGCATGCCCCGCCGATGGATGCGCCTGCGCTGTCGCGGCCGACGTTGAAGTCTTTTTTGATGAGCTGCACCAAGCCGGTCGGCACGATGTCGTGATGGTCGAACGCTTGTGGATAGTCGCCGATGCTGGAGGGGTCGCCCATGGTGACGAAAAGGTTGCGCACATTGAGCGCGTGCGACGCCAGCAAGTCGCCTTGCACGCGCAGCAGATTGCGGCCGCGCACTGGAAAGTGCAGCACCGTTTCCAGCCCGGTTGCCTGCTGCACCTTCAGGGCGGCTGCGAGCCCGGTCATGCGCATGCGCGCCATCGGAATGTCGGAGATGTCCAGCATCGTCGCGCCGGCATCGCGCAGCATGCGCGCGTTCTCTTCCAGCGGCCCAGTGTCCGTGCTCTTCGGCGGCTCCATTTCAACCGTGACGACAAATGCCCGCTCTCGCAACGCGCGCGCGAGCCGCGTCTCCCCGCTTTGTGGAATGGGCTCGTTCGTCTGGAGCGCGCCGGCGCCCGGCTGAAATTGCCGCGGCAGCTCGCCGCGGGGTGTTGCGTTTGGCCGCCAGTTTTTGTCGTCCAGCGCGCGGCGCATGCCGGCGATGTGATCGGGCGTGGTGCCGCAGCATCCGCCCACAATTCGCGCGCCCGCTTCGACAAAGCGGCGTGCATAGTTGGCAAAGTAATCGGCCGAAGCCGGGTAAAACAAGCGCTCGCCCCGGTTTTCCGGATAGCCGGCATTGGGCATCGCTGAGAGCGTGGGCGCGCCGCCGGGCATGGTTACGGATACCAGCGCGCGCTGATAGCGCGATACAGCTTCGTGCACGCCGCGAGGACCGGTCGAACAATTTGCGCCGATCGCCAGCACGCCCAGATTTGCCAGCCGCTGCACCGCGCCCTCCGGCGTGACGCTTGTCAAGGTCAATCCTTCGCGATTGAAGCTCATCGACGCCACGATCGGAAGCGCACATACGCTGCGCGCCACGTCGATGGCCAATTCAATTTCCGCCAGATCGGCGAACGTCTCCAGCACCAACAGATCCGCGCCCGCTTCGGCCAGCGCGGTTATTTGCACACGAAAGGACTCACGCGCTTCGTCGGGTCGCAGCGATCCAAGCGGCGCCAGCCGCGCGCCGGTGGGGCCGACCGAGCCCGCTACAAACACGGTGCGGCCGGATGCCTGGGCTGCCCGCCGGGCAAGCGCCACGCCATGCCGGTTGATCTCCGCCGCTTTGTCCGCCGCATTCCATTTTTCAAGATGGGTGGGTGTGGCACTGAACGTATTGGTTTCCAGGATGTCCGCGCCGGCGGCGGCATACGCTTGATGGATGTCCAGGATCACTTCGGGCCGCAGCAGATTCAGCTCGTCAAAACTTTGTTCGAAGTCGATGCCACGGGCGTAGATCATCGTGCCCATGGCGCCGTCGGCCAGCAGCGGCCGCTCGTGTAATGCGTCGAGAATATTCATGCCGTTGTGTTTTCGATCAAGGCGCGCGCGGCCGGCCGCTATTGACCGTCCTGCGACATGATGTCGCCGGAAAGGCGCAGCAGATCGTCCACATCGCTTTGCGCCATGCTTTTGCTGAGCAGAAATCGCTCAAGCAGCTGAGCGGGCGTCAGGCTTTCCGGATTTTCAATGCCGATGCGATTGCGCGTTTCGCGCTGGATGTCTTTGCCGATGCCGGCAATCATGTGCGCGTCGCGCAGCGCGTCTTCGATATCGCGTGTGCGCAGATAGGCTTCTTGCGACTGCAGCAGTTTGACGCGCACGCGCACAATGGCGCCGCTCACATCGTGCCGCTCGATTTCGCGCAGCACCGCGTCGGTGGGTGTGTCGCCCTCGGCGCTGGCGTCGGCAAAGATCGTCACGAATTTGCGCACATTCAGCGTGACAAATGACCATGTCGTGCCGCCGCGCGAAACATTCAGCCAGCAGAATCCTTTGGCTTCCTTTTCTTCGCCGAAGTCGATGCGTTCGAGGCTGCCAGAATACACCACGGAGGGATAGGACCCGGGATTGACATCCTGATGCTTGTGGATATGGCCGAGCGCGACATAGTCCCAAGCCTCAGACGTGCATGCGCTTAGCCGGATCGTCGTATCGCGCCCGATCATCACTTGTCGCTCGCTGCCCCAGACCGCGCCCGCCACCGTGAAGTGGCCGGTGAGAATGGCCGGTGACGTGCCGTCAAGCTCGACCGCCAGCCCGGCGATCCGTTCGGCCACGATGCGCTCCAGCTCGGCGTCGAGCTGCTCGACATTCAGGCCGCGCGCGTCGTCACTTTGCATCAGTCGCGAGCGCTGCGGCCAGGGAATGGTGGCGACCTGCAGATCGCCGCGCCGGGTGCGGATGCGTAGCACTTGCTCGCTGGCGGCCACCATCACATGCGGCACATCCAACACGCCAAAAATGTCGACGCTGGTGGCGCGCTTCTCCATTACCGGCGTGTCATGATTGCCAACTACCAGCACGATCGGGATTTCGCGGCGCGACAGGCGCATGATCTGGCGCGCAAACTCGCGCTGATATGTTTGGTTGGGATCGCGCGTTTTGAACGCATCACCCGCGAAAATCACGCAGTCGGCTTCGTGCTCGATGGCGTAGTCGACAATTTCAGCCAGCCGCTGGATAAAATCCAGCACGCGCTGGTTGACACCTGTGGCCGCGTCGATGCGGCCGTAGTTTTCCATGCCGATATGAATGTCGGCGAAGTGCAGGATGCGCAAAGGCTCGTTGGCGGTCATGGTGATGGCAGGCGGCGATTCTAGCCTTGTCGCTCAGAGATCGAAGCGGCTTTCACGCGCAGGTGGCGGATGGCGCGCGCCGCTTCGGCGTCGAAATTGCTCCAATGGCACTCTATGCTGACTCGCCCGGTGTAGGCGGCGGCATGAAGCGCGCGAAACAAGGCTGCGTGATCGTAAAAAGATTCACCCGGCGCCACGCGGTCGATGTCGGCCGTGTGCACGTGCTTGATGATCGCGGCGTGCGCATAAATTTCGCGCAGGTCTTCGCGCTCGCGCTCCATGTGATAGGTGTCGGCGAGCAGAGTCACACGCGGCGACGCTGCTTCTCGCACAACCTCCGCTCCGCTATTCAGGCTGTTGATGAAGTTGGATTCGGTGTGATTGAGCGGCTCGATGCAAAACGTCACGCCGTGGCGCGTCCCGGCTTCGTGGCAGAAACCGAGAAATCGCTTGAACTGAACCATAGCCTGCTGCGGCACCACGCCTTCCGGGATGTTGCGGGCGCGGCCGCTGCCGATCACGATGATCTGCGCGCCGACGGCGGCCGCGCGCTGAGCCGCACGCTGGGTGTAGCGTTGCAGGCGGGCGGCATCGGCTTCAGGGCCGACCAATTTACCTTTGGCCAGAAAGATGTTGAATGCTTCGACGGGCAGCGGCATGGCCGTTAGCCGAGCCTGCTGCGATGCCCATGTTGCGTCATCATCGTCGGGCATGAGCATTTCCGAACAGTTTAGCTCGATGAAATCCGCGCCCGCGGCGGCGCACGCCTGTGCTTGTTCGATAGGTGCGCAAATGCCAAATCGCATGCGGTTATTCTACGACCGTGGGCAGGTGTGTGCGTGAGCGGCGTCTTAAGTACCTGCGGCACAATGTCGTCATGAATCGACGGATGGCTGCGCTGGCGGTGGTGCTTTTGGGCGCGTTGGGAATGATAGCGCTCGGGCTGGCGGCGCTTCAACGCGCGAAGCCGTCTGCGCTTGCCCGGTTGCCCGCCTTGACGACCATGCCAGCGGCTTGTGCGTTTGCCGCCGAATCAGACGCGGCGGAGGCAATTGCGGGTGGGCGCAACGTGAGCTTTCGGGCAGGCGACGCCACGCCATGGACCGGCCAGCCATTGCGCGTGGCCGATTGGGCGGCGTCAAAACAGTCGTTGCTGATTCTGACCGCGGGCAAGGACCCTGCGTCTGATTCGCTGTTGTTGTATGACCCGCGCACCGGTGCTTCCGAACCGGCGGGCCAAAGACGGGCCAGCACGCTGCTGCCACATTGGGCGGATGGCTCGGGCCGGGTCACGGAGCAACAGGATCTCGAAATAGGTGCACAGTTGCTGAATCAACCCCGTGTGGCCGGTGTGCCGCCAGCGTCGTTGGTTACCATGGCTGTGCGCGTGATCCAGCGCCCGGACTCGTCTCAATCGCTCGTGTTTGGCGCGTTGCGCGCGGTGCTGATGGACTCAGCTGGAGGCGGTTGCACACTGACCATTAACTGGGATGGCGATGCGGACCTGCCGCTGATCGATGCTGCCTGGAGCGGTGACGGCCGATTCCTGGCCGTTCTGATGATGTCCGATCCAGGACGTCTGGGTCCGACCGCTCTGCGCGTCCTGGACATGAGTTTGGGCCAATGGCGCACGGTGCAAGCGGAGGATGGCGCGATCAGCGCAATGCGCTGGCGCCCGGCTGGCCATGAGCTGTATTTCACGGTGACTCATCTGGATGAACCGGAACGCTTGGACACGCTTACCGCAATCGATGCCGGCACTGCGGCGCCGATCGACATCGCAGGCGCGCCCGAACTGTTTGCGCCCGCCTACTGGGGTTTTGTGTTTAGCGGCGATGGGCGCGTGCTCTACGCCGCATGCGGCGCGCCGGACGCAGACGGCGTTCTGCGCACCAATTCGATCTGTCGTTGGATGGTGTCGCCTTGATTCGGAGCCTTGTGCATGGCGTTGTGCTGCTCGGGCTGCTGGCGCATGGGTTTGGACTGTCAGCTGCCATGAGCAGCTTTGCGCGCGTCCGGGCGGCCGCCCCTTCGCGCGCCGGCAATTCCGCTAGCGCATTTGTGCCGCCGCAGCAAATCAGCTTGCGGGTGTTTCGGTTAACGGCGAACGGCGGCAACACCGGCGTGGAATGCACGCGAGGCGACAGCAGCTTCGGCTGTGTGCACGCAGCCGGGCAGGGCACATATCCGTATGCGACCAATCCCATCACGATCTCGATGGAAAACGACTATCTCCTGAATGTCGTTCCACAGGAGATGCCGTTGTCGTTTGAGCCGATTGCGTTGGAGGCGCAGGTCGTTGCGGCGCGCACCTATGCCTATTGGCACATCAACCGTAGCAGCAAGATCAACAACTCGATTTCCTATCAAGCCTTTGTGCCGGGCAAGTTTGCCGCGTATGGCGCGCAGCCGGATAACCCGGGCGAACCGTGTGCAAGCGGCAACTTGAGCGGCTCGCAGAGCAAGCTGTGCACCGCCATGCGCGCGCCGCGCTATCTGTCGCCCGCAGCCAGCGATGTGCCGGTGTTGACCGAGTTCTCAGCCGATTGGCCCGACCGCACGATTGGCCGCGCCAGCCAGCCCGGCCTTGTTGCGGTGGACGATCCGATCAGCAACACCAGCAACGGCGTCTGCACCTCGACCAGCGCCGGCAGCCACGGCCGCGGCATGTCGCAAACCGGCGCGCAACGCTGGGCGCGCGGCACGCAATGCGCCTATGGCGCGGCGCGCGCGTTTTGGAGCGTGCGATGGTGGTCGGCGGAGCAACTCCTCTTTCACTATTACACGGGCGTGCGCTTGCGCGACGCATCGGGCGCGACGATTGATCTTGAGCGCCGTTGGAATCCTCTGTTAATAGCGGGCGGCGAACGGCTGTCGCCGGGCGTGCCGAATGCGATGACTGTAAAAGTGCAGAACACCAGCCCTGCCGCATGGGAGTGCGACGACGTCGTAGCCGGCCACACGCTGGGCTATCGCTGGATCAGCGGCACGCAAGAGATTGATGGGCTGGGCCAGGCGGCTTTGCCGTGTGGTCTCGGGCCAGGCGATCCTTCGCCCAGCGTGTCACTGGTGATCACCGATGTGCCGGTGTGGCCGCCCGGTACATACTCGCTGACGCTGGATATGCGCGCGCATATTTCCGGGTCCGAACCCGTGTGGTTTTCATCGGACGGGTGGGCGCCATACAGCATGATTGTGCAGCTGACTGTGGCGATAACTCAAGCCGTCTGGTTGCCGGCGATTGTGCGCGAATGAGTGGCCTATCTTAAGGTCAAATCGTGCAGATCCGCAATGGTGGCTCGGGTTGCCGCCTTGAGATCGTCTGGCTTTAGCAGCATTTGCACGCCGCGCAGCCCGGCGCTGACGCTGATGCTCGGAAGCGCCAGCGCGGTTTCGTCGAGATAGACTGGAAATGCCCTTTTGGCGCCCAGGGGCGAGCAGCCGCCCTTGAGGTAGCCGGTAACGCGAAAAAGGTCTTCCACATCGATCATCGCGCAGCGCTTGTCGCCCATCGCTTTGGCCAGTTTGCTAAGGCTGAGCTGCGCATCGCCAGGAACCAGCGCCATCACCATGCCCTTGCGTTCTCCCTCGACAACCAGTGTTTTGTAAAGAACATTGAGCGGGATCGCCAGAGCGGCCGATGTTTCTTCGACGGTGTACTCGATTGCCTCAAACTCGCGAATCTCGTATGGAATCCTTGCCTTATCAAGGATATCAATGGCTCGGGTGCGTTTCATGGCTGCGCATTCTCGCAGGGTGGTGGGACCTCCGGAGGGTCCCGCGCTTATTCTACTATCGGGTGGCCCAGATCCACCGCAAACGGTTGGTCGCGATCGCACCACAGCACATTGTCGCCTTTGCGCAGTTCGGCCATCTGGATGGACGTGCGCTTTGCCGACAGCGGATGATCCACATCGAAACCGTAATGCTCATCCGTGCCGCGATCTGGATGAGTGAAATACACGATGAACGCACGGTCGCCGTTGATGACCACATCGGCGTGCCGTCCGATTTGTCCATCATCGCGGCGGCTGCCGGCCTCGTGCAGTATGTCGCGTTTGCGCTCCCAGTTCATCAAATCGTCCGAGCGATACACACCCAGCCCGCGCCAATGATCGGTGATCATCCAATAGTGGCCTTTCCAGGAGAACACGTTTGGGCCCTCGTGCGCGCAATCGGTGATCACAGGCCCCACTACCGTCCATCGATACAGATCATCGGAGTCGGCTGCGTATGTGTGGCTATGGTCGGCTTCGTCCTTGTACCACATCCGCCATTTGCCGTTGGGCAACCGATGAATGCATGCGTCGATGACCCTGTCGGAGGACAGCGTCAACACGCTCTCGTGTTTCCAGTTCCAAAGATCGGGGCTGGTCTTGTGCAGAATGTGGCGTGTGCCGGACCAATCGAATGGCACGCCCGGCACATAGCTGACATACATGTGATACAGCCCGTCATGCCAGATCACTTCAGGCGCCCAAAAGGTGTTGCGGCCGGGCTCAAATTCCAGGCCGGGCAGCGTGCCGCGATACAGCCAGGTGCGGCCCCCGTCGCGCGACGACGCCACGCCGATATCGGTGCCATGGCACCAGCTCACGCCCTGACATTGCGCCGTGGCGCGGCGGTTGGTGTACAGAAGCCACCACGCTTGCTCCTTGCGGTTCCAGACGAGCGTGGGATCGGCCGCGCCGTCAAAGATGGGATCGCGAAAAAGCGGCGCCGGCGCGACGCCTTTGACCACCGCGTTCAGCATTTGCTCTTTCTCGGCGCGATCACGGATGGCAACCGGCGCAGCAAGATGGCGGCGCAAGTTTGCTTCAGAACGGTCGGGCGTGTAAAAGTCGCGGAACATCTCGATGGCTGTGATGGTGGGCAGGTCGTAACGCACATGCACAACTGCGTCACCCGCGGTCACCGTTCCCTCGCGCAACACACGGCAATACAACCCGGGCCGTTCAGCCGCCCGAAAACGCTTTAGAAAAGCAGGATCGCCCATGCGCGTGGCCAGCGTCACACACGGGATGCGCGGCGCCGTCACTTGCAGCTCGACCGTACCAATGCGCAGCAAATCGCCGATGTTGAACTGTGCGCTTTCAAGTTCGCTGATGGTGAGGTTTTCACCAAATGCGCCAGGTTCGAGCTCGGCGCCCAATTGTTCCGACCACCATGCGTAGTCACTCATGCCATACACATAAACGGCCTGATCCACGCCGCCGTGACTTTCAACGTCGCAAATAGCGTCGCCGGGCAGGCCCTGCTGTGAAATGCGCACAGGACCCGCCACCGGCAGTTTGAATATTCCCGTCACGCCATGTTCCTTGGCGTTGGCGAGAGGCTGGGCCGCGCCTACATTTATGCTGAGTAGCTTCATAGTGAGCCAAGCTTACGCGAAAGTCACGGATGGGGTATCGTAGCGGTCCTTTCCGCGCCTGCAAATCTCGCGCAAGGCATAAGGATATCCGTGACGATCGCAGCAAGAGACTCAAAACCATTTTCCAGCATGAACGAATCCAACGCCGGCGGCATGGCCGAATTCTCGGTCTCGCACGGCTGGCACTCTGACCGGCGAGGTCCTGCGCGCTGGTTGTTCTCACATATTTGGCGGCACAAAATACATGTGCTTGGGATATTTCTGGGCGCTCTCGGCAATGCCGGCGGCGGCGCCATGATGCCGCTGTTTGTGGGTCAGGCGTTTAACGCCATCAACAGGTCCCGACCCGACGTAACTGCGCTAGTGACCGCATGCATTCTGATCGTCGCTTCTCAAGTGCTGCGCGCCATCGTGCAGTTGTGGCGCAATTTCTCGTCCGAGGTCATCGGCCAGCGACTGGAACGCGATATTCGCGCCGAACTCTACGCCAGCTTGATCGGAAAGAGCATGGCCTTTCACGACAGCCAGCCAGCGCATCGGCGATGTCATGGCGCGCGCCACCAACGATGTGCGCGAAGCCAACTTCCTGATGAATCCAGGCATCAACATCGTGATTGGCTCCGGCTCATTCCTGATCTTTCCGCTCATTCTTGCCCCGCGCATCCATCCGCAGCTTGTGGCCGTGCCGTTGTTGTATATCGTGCTGTATGTCTTTGCCGTCTGGCACTTTCTGAAGCGCCTTGCTCCGCGCACCGAGGCGGTGCGAAAAAACTTTGGTTCGATGAACGCGATCCTGGCCGAAGCGATCGAAGGTGTTGAAACCGTCAAAGGCGCAGCCCAGGAAAAGCGGGAAATCGGCCGATTTTCAGGGTCGGTGGCGGCTTGGGCCAAAGCCAGCATTGCCCAAGGCGATGTCGAAGCGCTCTATTTGCCAGGCCTGGTGCTTGGCGTGACGATGGCGTTGGCCATGCTGCATAGCCTGCTTTTGCTGCAACAGGGTGCGATCAACGTCGGCGATGTGGTCGGTTTCAACGGATTGATCATGTTCCTGATGTTTCCAACCTTCGCCACGCAGTTTGCGTATCCACAGGTGTCCTCCGGCTACGCCAGCGCCAAGCGCATTTTGGGCATGATGAACACCGAAACCTTGCTCGACCAGAACAAAGGCGGCCATGCGCAACCGATGAGGGGCGAAGTGCAGTTTGAGTCGGTCACGTTTGGCTATGTCGGCGGCGATCCCGGACGGGCGGCGTTGCGCGATGTGTCGCTGGTCGTCAAGGCGGGCCAGACCGTCGCAATTGTGGGACAAACCGGCAGCGGCAAGAGCACGCTGACCAAATTGATCAACCGCGTCTACGATGTCGATGCCGGCACCGTGCGGGTGGATGGCGTGGACGTGCGCGCGTGGGACATGGCCGATCTGCGCCGGCAAATCAGCTTTATCGAGCAGGACATATTTTTGTTCTCACGCAGCATTGCCGAAAACATCGCTTTTGGCGTGGCCGGCGCCACGCAAGCGCAAATCGAACGCGCCGCGCACGCAGCGCAGGCGCACGATTTCATTCTGGCATTTAAGGACGGTTACGAGACCATGGTCGGCGAACGCGGGGTGACGCTGTCCGGCGGACAACGCCAGCGCATCGCCATCGCGCGCGCGTTTCTGACCGATCCGCGCATACTCGTGCTGGATGACAGCACCAGCGCCATCGACAGCGCGACCGAGGATCAGATTCAGCGCGCCATGTTTGAGGTTGCGCAGGGCCGCACCACATTCATCATCACGCATCGTTTGTCGCAGATCCGCTGGGCCGACCAGGTGATTGTGCTGCGCCAGGGCGAAGTTGAAGCCGCCGGCACGCACGAAGAGGTGTTGCGCGCTTCGAAAACCTATCGCGAAATTTTTCTGGAACAGGCGGCTAACCCCGTACCAGGCATCCGCCACGGAGGTGAATAAGCATGTTCATGGGACTCAATTCGGAGCGCTACGACCGGCAATACACCGACCGGCAATTGCTGCGCCGCATGGCGGCGTATTTCGCGCCCATGCGCGCTCAAATGATTCGCACCGGCCTTGTGGTGATGGCGCTGACGCTGCTCGGGCTGGCACAACCGATTCTGATCTCGCGGGGCCTGGATCAAGCGGTCAAGTCATCCGACTGGCGGGTGGTGGTGGCGCTGGCTGGCGCGCTTTTGTTCACGGCTTTGCTCAACTGGACGTTTAACCGATTGCGCCGGCGCCTGACGTCTCGGCTGATTGCCGGCGTGGTTGGCACAATGCGCAACGACGCTTTCGCGGCGACCATTCAGCACGACATGGCGTTTTTTGACGAATTTCAATCGGGCAAGGTAATCAGCCGCATCACCAGCGACACGCAGGAACTGTCTCAAGTGACGCAGCTGGTGTTCGATTTAATGAGCCAGTTCGCCACGTTGATCGTGCTGCTGATCGTTTTGTTTAGCATCTCCTGGCCGCTGACACTGGCACTTTTGGCGATGGCGCCCTTTATCGCGCTGTTTGGCTTTGGATTTCGGCAGATAGCGCGGCGCGTGACACGAGGCGGTTTTCGCGTGCTGGCTGAAGTCAACGCGTCGATACAGGAAGCTGTGGCCGGCATGCGCGTGGCCAAAAACTTTCGCCAGGAAAGCGCCCTGTTCGAGCGTTTCTCGGCGATCAACGAAAAGTCCTACGGCGTCAACATCCGGCGCGGCTTTGTGCTGTCAACGGTCTTTCCGTCCATGAATGCGCTGGGTGGCATAGGCACCGCAATCATGACCTATTTCGGCGGGCTGGCCGCCATGTCCGGCGCCATCGGCATCGGCGCCTGGTATCTGTTTATCGTCAGCCTGGATCAGTTCTGGTTTCCGATGACCAACATCGCGTCTTTTTGGAGCCAGATACAGAACGGATTTAGCGCCACCGAGCGCATTTTCGGTCTGATCGACGCCGAGGCAAATGTAAAGCAGTCCGGATCGCAGTCGGCTACAGCCATGCTCAAAGGCGCTGTGACGTTTGACCACGTCAAGTTCCGCTACAACGCCCAAACCCAGGTGCTCGATGGCTTTGCGCTGAAGATCAAGCCGGGCGAAAGCGTGGCCCTGGTTGGGCACACCGGCGCGGGCAAGAGCAGCA
>JANMNW010000427.1:0-19492 GCA_031368515.1 Chloroflexota bacterium | reverse complement strand
ATCTGGCAAGGCAAACCTCGGTAACTTGGATCTCGACAATCGCAATTTACCAGTTTGCCTTGCATTCCTTGTCTGTCAATGGACAAAGTCCAGCTTAGAACTCATCCTAAAAATGTGGTCCCCACCTTTTTCGCCAACGTTTCAGGTGTGCAAGCAAGGGTGGAGTCCACATTTTTAGGATGAGTTCTAGCAGGACCCTATGGGGTTTGAAGCGCGCGTTCGGACCGATGATTCACACGCAGCTTCCAAGCCACTGCGGTCGCAACTGCGATGACTAGCGCACCTAACCCCATCGGCCACGCCAGCCGCCCGCCCAGAAAGAGCGGCAGTGCGATCAGCGCGCCGGAGATGCGCGCAATGCCATGCGCGCTCGTGACAAAGCCCGCCATCGTGGCTCGCGCAGTCGGCGCCACTTCGCTTTGCACAGCCAGCGATGTGACCAGCGCAAATTCAAACGTGAAGAAAATCAAGAACAGGCCGACCATCGCCATCACAAATTCACCCGCCACCAGCCAGAAAAATAGCAGCGAAGCAGCGTAGGCGGCTGTGCTGACCACCAACGAGCGATGCTTGCCGATGCGGTCGACAAACGCCACCGCAGCGAGCTCGGCAAGCAGGTCGGCCACACCGATGACAGTGCTGACGATGCCCAAGCGCGCCGGCGTCAGCGCAAAAGACTGTGTAAACCACTGACCGTAGATCATCGTCGTTATCTGAGCCGGCATTGAAATCAGCATGCTGTAAAACAACATGCGCAGCGCCATCGTGTTGCCAAATACCGCCTTCAGCCCGCTGCGCGACAGGCCGCCGCCTTCCTGGCCGTGCAGCGGCTTGCTCGTCAGAAACGGCGTAAAGCGAAAGAGAATTATGGTTGTCAGCGTGGTGACCACGCCAACCAGTACAAACGCGCTCGACCAGCGGCCAAACTCGATAAAGTAGCCAAACACGGGCGAGCCAATGATGAACGCCAGTGCCCACGACAGCTCGATCAGCCCAATCGCCATGCCGCGCCGCTCAAACGGCACCTGCTCGCTGACAAAAGACATGGCATGCGGCTCGAACAGCGCTTTTGCCACGCTTAGCGCCACAAACAATGCCCCGGCTGTGGCGAGTGTGGGCGCAAATGGCAGGGCCAGGCAACTCACAACAAACAGCCCGATGGCAAGCAACGCGGCATTGCCGCGGCCCATCCGTGCCTCAAGCAAAGCTGCACCCGGCGCAACAAACAGCGCCAGCGAAAAACCTGCGCTCAGCCAGCCGATATTGTCGACCGAAGCGCCATACGAGGCGGCGATTGCGCCCAAAAACGGAATCGGCGCGCGATAGGCGGCGTTGATCGCCGTGCGCACGGCGACAATCGCGCCCAGCGTGATGCCCAGTCGCTTTGGCGCCGGTGCTCCCGAGATGGCGGCGCTCATAGAGCTGCGCTCACCGCAGGCTGCGCTTCCAGCGCCACCATGTCACGAAAGCGCTGCATCAGTTCGCGCGTAATCGGGCCGGGCACGCCGGCGCCTATAACCTGCTGATCGATCTTGACCACCGGTAAAATTTCCCGCGACACCGATGTAATAAAGCACTCTGTGATGCGCGGCAGGTCGGCCAGCCCCACCGCCACTGTCGAAACGGGAAGCAGGTGACGCGCCTGTTCAAGAACCAGCGAGCGCGTCACGCCGATCAGCACGCGCGCTTCTTCGGTGCGCAGCACCGGAACAGCATCGTCGACGTCTTCCGAAGCAGAAGCAATCGATGTGATCGCAAAAAAGTTGCTGCTCAGCCCTTCCAGAATTGAGCCATCGTCGGCCAGCATCAGCCCTTCATGCGCACCTGGCGGCATCGTTTTCATGGCGGCGCCGGCGGAAGCGATGAATGCGGTGTTTTTGGCGTGCGGATTGTCGCGATGTGCTTGAACAGTCACGCACCAGACACCGTTGGTGTACAAATCTGACGGATACGGTTCAAAAGGCTCAACCGTGATGAACAGCGCCGGATCGGCATACGTCAAGCGAAAACGTGATTCGGCATACCCAGTTTCCTGCAGCACTTGCGCAATCGCCGCTCGCGCGGCATCGTCGTCAATACGTGCCACAGCCGCATTGCGCATCAGCCCGAGTGATTCCTCAAGCCTCCGCAAATGCTGACCCAGCCGTAACAGCCGGTTGTGGTCGTAAGTGCGAAAAGTTGTATAGGCCCCATCAGGCAATGAAGCTGAAGCCGCGGCCATGCTGGAATACTCAGAATCACGTGCCAATACGCCAGTACGAAGAGAAAAAGTGGTTGCCATGAATGGCTGAGTTTAGCATCGGGATGAAACAGATTCGGCAACGGCGACGGGACACGGCCACGGCCACGTGCCACGGCTACAGCCACGAGCACGTGCAAGTGGCATCGAGAGAGAAAGGGTCGCCAACTTCGGATGTGACAGCTGATGGCACCTGGACGTTCCTCGTGCCGTTAGCCTAGACTGTTACTCGCATCCGGTGGTGTTTTTCGTAGCCGGTGCCACGGCTTATAGCCGTAGCACTTAGCCGTAGCCCTGTGGCCCGTGGTCGTGGCCGTAGCCGTAGTCGTGCCCCGTAGTCGTTGTCGTGGCACGTGGTCGTGGCCGTGGTCGTGCCCCGTAGTCGTTGTCGTGGCCGTGGTCGTGCCCCGTAGCCGTGGCCGGTCGTAGCCAGTCCGTGTAGCATTGCGTCGGAATGTCCCTCTCCCGACTCTCTCAGCTGACCATTGTTCTATCCGCGCTATTCGCGGCGCTCGCGCTAACCATCAAGTCCGGGCTCACGGACAACCTCGAAGAGCCTGCGATTCATTCTATTCTGGCGATGCGTTCGAACGCGCTCACCGGTCTGATTCAAGGGGTCACATTCATGACCTCGGCGGCGCCGGCGCTGGCGCTGTGCACCGCGTGGTCGGTCATGGCGTATCGCCGCAGCGGCGATGCGCTGAAATCGGCCTGGCCGCTGCTGGCCTATTTTGGCCATTTGGTCTGCAATATCGCGCTTCGGGTGGCCATGGGCCGCTGGCCGCCGGATGTCGATCACATTCCCAATCTGCTGCCAGAGTTTCAGGCCAGCTTTCAGCAATTTGCTTTTCCAAGCGGTCACGCCGGGGCAGCACTGGTCGCCTACGGCGCCTTGGCGCTGCTGGCGCGCGATTTTGGGCGTTATCAGCAACCCGCGCTGGTGCTGGCGGCAGCCGTCACCCTCGCAACCGGTTTCGGGCGCGTTTATCTGGGCGTGCACTGGCCCAGCGATGTATTGGGCGGTTGGCTGCTGGCCGCCGCCTGGCTGTCGGTTGCGCGCGCCTGGCGCAGGTACAATTCCAGCGTTCGCCGATCACCTGTCGCCGATCGCTGACGCTCTATGGCAGACCTGCCGCCTCTACTGGATTGGGCCAACACCAAGCTGGACGTGCGCGTGACTCCGGTCAGCATTGCTGGATCGAAGGCTGCGCGGGCCTACCTTATCGACCTGTCGCGCTTCCGTCTGCGGCTGAGCGATCGCACGCCCTGCGTTGAGCTGGCCGGCCCCGCGCTTGCCGGACAAAGCGCCGCCCAGACCAAATTACTGCTGGACGATCTTCTGCTGGCGCAAAAGTGGCAACAACGCAACGTGCTGGTGTTGGTCGACGGCGATGCGTCCGATCTTCGTCTGCTGTGCCGGCGTGACGAGCGCCCGCCCATCACGCTCGACACCGCCGCCCAGGAACGCATCATGCAGGATGGCTCGCAGGCGCTGATCGAGGAGGTCAGCCGCCAGACGCACATCAGCGCGCTCTCGCCCTATGAGATCAGCCGCCCGGTCACCGGCGAACAGTTCTTCGGGCGCGACAACGAAGTGCGCACGCTGGTGAGCAGCGCGGGCACCAGCTTTCTCATCGTCGGCAACCGGCGCATGGGCAAGACATCGCTCATGCGCGAAGCCATGCGCCGGCTGCGCCGCACCGCCAAGCACGACGACACGATTCAGTATTTTGACTGCTCGGCATTCCAAGGCAAGCTTGAGCTGTTCGCCGACATCGTGCGCGCGCTAGCGCCGCGCGAGGTCGACCGGGTTTATTCGGACAAAACATTCAGCATGCCGTCGTTTTTTCAACGCATGCACCGCGCGCGCAAAGAAACCTTGGTGCTGTGCCTGGATGAAATCGATCACTTGATGGATTGTGACGCCAAAGACAATTGGGCCACGCTCAACATCTTTCGCGCCATTTCCACCATGACCCACGGTGACGAGCACCCGCTGCGGCTGTTGATGGCCGGCTTTCGCGTGGCGCACGATCTTGCCCGCAACAAAGACGCGCCGGTGTTCAATTTTGCGCAGATGCTGCGCGTTCAGCCGTTTGACCAGAAAGTGACGGAACAGATTGTCGTCGAGCCCATGCTCAACCTCGGCGTGACGATCTCCGACCGCTCAGCCATCGTGCATCGCATCTTCCGTGAAACCGGTGGCCAGCCCAATCTGATCCAGCATTATTGCCATTTCATCGTGCAGCAGCTTGAACAGACCGAAAGCCGAACGCTCAATCAAGCGGTGCTCGATGCCGCGCTCAAAAATGACGCCATTCGCGGCCGCACTGCCGACGAGCTGATGTCCAACGCCACCAATTTGGAGCAGCTGATCGTGTTCTGCTTTATTCACCATGCCTGGTCGAAAAACGAAGAGCGCTTCTCGCTAGAGGACGCCGATGGCTGGCTTAAGCAGCACGGCGTGCAGCTGCTGCGCGACGATCTGGAAAAAGCAATCGAGGGTTTGATCATGTCGGGCGTGCTCAATCGTGATGGCCGCTCCTTCTCGTTTACGTTTGGCGCGCTGCCGCGCACGTTGAACGATTCGCGCGATCCAAAGTTTCAGATCGCCAAGATCATCGAGGAAGGCCTATGACATCGAAGATCGGCGCCCGCCGAACCGGCAGCGATGTCATTCACGAGTACGTCGGGCTGCATGCCGGCGAGGTGGTGCGCGTGCTGGGCGGCGACCACTGCGCGCTGTTGCTCGGCCCGCTGGGCGTGGGCAAGACCGCGGTGCTGGAGCGCGTCAAGACCCGGCTTGAAAACAAGGGTCACACGCAGTGCGTGATGCTGGATGTGGCCACGGCTGGCTCCGGGCTCGCGCCACGCGACCTGCTGGCGCGCGTGGCACAGACGTTGTCGCCGGCCACTGCGCCCGCCGATTTGGAAGTCCCGGATGCCGAGGGGCGGCTGCGCGCCTGGCTGCGCGATTGGATGCGCGGCAGCGGCAAGTCGGTCGTGCTGCTGATCGATCATGTCGAGCGGCTCACCCGTTCGCGCGAAGCCTTCATGCTGTTGCGCGCGTTGTATCAGCAATTTCTGGCCGAGCGCGACCGCGACGAAGACGCGCCGGTGTTTCTGTTTGTGCTGGCCAGCGCGCAGTCGTTGCGCCAGCAGTTGCTCAGCCCGGTGTCGCCCATCTCCAACATCCTGCGCGAGGTGGCCATGGGCGACTGCGAAGTCGAAATGCGCCGGGCGCATTGGCGCGCGCTGTTGCGCGGCTTGTTGCCGGGGGATCAGGCAAAGCTGGTGGATGCGCTCGACGCGCTGTGCGCGGGCGATCCGTATGTCATCCGCAACATGACCCGGGCGTTGCGCGCCGCGCTGGACAAGCTCACGCCGGAGAACACCCAGGACGACGCAGCCGACGCCGTCCGGCGGCTGGTCGACCGCGCGCGCAACAACCCAATCAACATCGCGCCGCTGTTCGAGCGCTACGGCGAGATGCTCGATGACGATTTTGCGGCGTTGGAGCTGGCCACCTCGCTGGCCCACGACCGCACCGTCACTGCCGCGCAACAAGCGCCGCGCGAAGATGCGCTGACAGCCTCGCTGTGGACCGGCTTGTTCAGCCTGCGCGACGGCGCCTGGCACTTTCGCAGCGGGCTGGCCGGGGAATACTTCAACCGCGCGTTTCTGTTCCGGCCCGCGCGCATGGTGGATGTGTTTCGGCGCAACCAACGCTACGAGTCAGCCATTCGTTTTCTCGATCACAACCGAGACGCGGAGCCCGAGCGCCTGAACGTGCTGGAGGATGTCACGCACACCTGGGTGCGCGACGCCAACACGCCCAGCCAGGCTTGGCAAGTGATCGCAAAAATGCTCGACCTGTGGTTTGGCCGCAGCGCCCAATTGCACCGCTTCCACACGCGCGAGCAATCGGCTGCGCGCGTGCCCAACGCTTACTATCGCGTGGCGCCCGATGGCTTGGAAGTGCTGGCGTCCGACGCCATGCAGGCCGCGCTGCACACCGCCTTCGAGGATTCCAGCGATGTGCTGGCCGCCCAGCGCGCCGACTTTGTGCGCGGCCCCATCCCGGTTACAGCCGACGACGCGCGCTGGGCATTTATGCTGCAACGCGACGGCCGCGAGTATGGCGCGGTGACATGGACCGACGCCATCTACGACGCCGAGAGCGACAACCGGCGCGTGCTCGACTTTTGGATGCGTTTTTTCAACGGCTTGTTTCGCGAGATCGTTCGTTTTGAGCGTGATGTGCTCAGCGACATTGACATCGCGCGCATCCAGCGCATCGCGCAGGAGCACAACCAGCCGGAAGCAGCCGATGGCGTGTTGCGTCTGATCCTCGGCGCGATCACCGAGCGCGCCGGCCTGCGCTTCGACCGGGCGGTGCTGCTGCAGAGCAGCGGCGGCGATGCGCTGCAGGGCCGCGTTGCGGTCGGTCAGCACGCGCCGGCACAGGCGCCTACGGGCCTGAGTTTTGGCGATCTGCTGCGTCATTCGCCCGCCGATATCGGGCGCCTGCCAAAAGACACGCTGACGCCTCTCGACCGCGAGGCGGCCGACTGCACGATGCTCAACTGGCACGAGCATGCGCCGCTGGCGCGCGCATTGCGCGGCGACACGCCCGAGCTGGTCACCCGTGAAGAATTGCGCCAGGCCGGCGGCCCATTGAGCCAGTTGTTGCGCATTGACGGCGCCTCCGACGCCGGCGCGGAGCGGCCGCTGGTGGTGGTGCCGATCCGCGATGGCGCAGCACGCGGTGTGCGCGCCGTGCTGATCGTGGATCAGCCGTTTGCGCAAGAGCGCATGACTCAAGAGCAGCTCGACACGCTGCCCCAGTTTGCTGCGCAAATCGGCCTGGTGCTGCAAAACGAAGAGACGAACCTGCGCCGCGCGCTCTTCGACCAGTTCGGCATGTTTGGCACGCAGCGCTGGTCGCTGCAACAGACGCTGGAGGCGATTGCCGAGGCGTCGATACGCCATCTGCGCGGGCGTGTCTCCCAGCTCATGATCACCATCTGGGAAACCAGCGGCGGCGACGATCCTAACCGGCCCAACCGCCGCCAGTCCACGCTGCGGGTGGCTCATTCGGCTACGCTCGGCAACCGCCTGAAAGATTTTCACTATCGCTATTACGCCGGCGACGACGCGGAGACGCAGGCGGGCTGCGTCGATCGGGCGCTGTTTGAGGACACGCACCTGTTGTATGTGCCGGATCTGCCGCGATGGCACGCCGAGCATGGCCCCAGCGAGCCGGCCGCGCTGTTCGAGGGCATGCGCAGCGTTTATAGCTGCGCGCTGAAAGACGATGACTCCAGCTTTATCCGCGGCGTTATGTCGTTTCAGTCCGAGTTTGTTGACGCGTTCGGCGAAGGCGAGCGGGCGCACCTGCGCCAGATCGTGCTGCGGGCAAACCACGTGGTTGAAAAGGCGCTCTCATACGAAGGCTTGTCGCGCGCGCGGCGCAACACGCGTCAGCTCAACCGGGCCATGTCCGAGCTGATCAAGCAGCAGACCAACAGCGCACTTTATGCCTGCATTCTCAACCGCGCGCTCGATCTGTTCACCGGCGATCTGCGCACACTCGACAGCCAGCGCAAGGCGGACAGCGCGGTGCTGCTGGCCATGGACGGCAATGACATCGCCGGCAAGCTGGAAGGCAAAAAAACGTCAACCATGGCCGAGCAACTAGCGCAGTCGTGCAATGCGATGCGGCGGGCGGCCATGCGCGGCACGCCGGCGTTTGTCGAGCACGCCGCGCACGAGACGGTGGCGCGCGCGCAGTTTGGCCAGAAAGACTGCGATATGCACAAAGCCTGCGGCGCCGAAGCCTCGGTGTGGTCCCGCGTGGGCGCGGCCGGAGACATGCTGCTGGTGCTGGCCTGGAAAAAGCCCCGGCGTATGAACCACACCGAACGCACGGCTCTGCCCCTGCTGACGGAAATCGCCGCCCGCACCAACGGCGTGATCGAACAAGAGCGCGCGCTGATGCGCCAGCAGCTGGAGTCCAGCTTGAGTGTGGACGATTACGCCATGATCGAAGCGGAGTACACGCATCAGTGGAACAAGCGCATTCGCACGATGCGGCGCAACGCGCAATACGCGCGCGAGTTGCTCGGCCCAGCCACCAGCGGGCTGGACGTTGCGCAGATGGAGAAGCTGCGCGGCTTTCTGCAAAAGATTGAGCGCACCGGAGAAGAATCCATCGAACGGATGGGCGCGGTCGAGTATCTGCGCCGATCCGAACAGGTGCCGGTCAAGCGCTGGCTGCAGGATTATGTGGAACGCTGGAATCTGCTTTATGCGCCCGAGAATGACGCGCTCAAATGCGTGTTCAGCTCGGCACTGGATGACACGCACATCGTGACCACACGGCCGATCATCCTGACCTGGATCCTGCACGAGCTGCTGCAAAACGCGCGCGACGCGGAGATGTCGCTGCCGCCTGAAGGCCGCCGGCTGGCCATCGAAGCCGGCTACGACCGCATCCAGCGGGCTTATGAAATCAGCGTGACCAACAACAAAACCCTGCCGCGCGAGGAGCTGGACGCGATACGCAACCGCAGCCCCATTGGCCGCACCAACAAGTCCGGGCGCGGCATCTGGATCGCCGGCGGCCAAGTTCAATCCTTGCTGGGCGGCACGCTGATTTTGCCCGGCCCTGAAGACACGACCACCAAGTTCACTCTATTCCTACCAGAGGCGGCGCTGAACACGTAAGACTCTTCCAGAGATATGAACGCCCACCCTGCATGAAAGCCTGACACGCCGACGCAGAGAGAAAGGTCTGCAGTTTTTGGATGGGTTCTGGCAAATCCGATGTTAAACGAAAAATTCCGCCCAACTGTGGTGATCGCCGATGACTACGAAGACGACATCGACCACATCTTGAACTATCTGCCGGCGCGCTACCAGGCGCTGACCGCCAGCACGGCCGAAGAGGCGCGCGCGCTGCTCGACTCGCATCACGTGGTGCTGGCCATCGTCGATCTGTATCTGGATGTGAATAATCGCGTGCCGCGCGGCCTGGACCTGCTGCAAAACTACCGGCATGTGCCTTTTCTAATCATGAGCGGGCAGGACGGTGGCATGATCGACAGCGCGCTCAGCCATTACCGCGACAGGCATTTGCGCATCGTCAGCAAGGACCGCGAACTGAAAGATGCGCCGCAGATCGAAAAAGCCATCGACGACCAGCTTGGGCGGCACTACGATTTCAACCTCGACCTAAACTTTCGCACCGGCGGCGACTGGCGCGCTATCGCCATCGATCTTGACCGCGACAGCGCGGAGCTGGACCTGGCCGCGCGCGCCTACGAGCTGGAGATGCTGGTGCGCAACGCGTTCTGCGAGTGGGACCGCTCCAAATCCGATTTTATTCGCGCCACGCAGATCTGGGTGGAAGAGATCATTCACAAAGGCGACAACTCGGTCGTGCTGCGGCTGGCGCCGTATTCGCAATTCAGCGCGCCGCAAGCCGAAGTGGTGCTCAAAATCACGCGCAGCTCGGAAGACCACAGCAAGTTCGACGAATACAAAAACATACTCGGAGGCTACGGCCTGCGCGAGCGGCGCTACGCCCGCACCTGCAACTACCACGCGCAGGTGTATTCGGTGCCGTATTTCCGCTATGAGCAAACGGCTACCTATCGCGATTTTTTCGTGCAGAGCGGCGCCGACGACGCCAGCTTGAGCCGCATCGCCGATGTCACCACGCATCTCTTTTACGAAGCGCTGGGGCACTTCGCGGATCGCCCACCCACCGGGCGACAAACGCGCTCGCTGCGCGATTATTATCTTGCGCGCATCAAAGGCCAAAAACGCGTCGCTGCGATCGGCCAAGACTTGCTGCCTGGCAATGCGCCCGCCAGCATCGGGTTTTCGGCGGATGGAAGCACTCTCGCGGTGTCGATCGGCGCGCGCCCGGCCCAACTGCCGATGCCGGTGCTGCCGGTGTTGAGCAGCGGGCAGTACTCGGCCGCCGGCATGCTGATGGACACGGCCGTCCGGCATGGCGACATGCACGGCAGCAACGTGCTGGTGGACGGCGCGCGCCGCACCAGCTGGTATATCGACTACGAGCACTTCGGCGTCGATCATTACTGCCTGGCCGATCACGTCGAGATGGAGGCGCATATCCTGTTCTCGGCCGCGCGCATCAGCCGCAACATCGCGTTTTGGGCGCAGCTGACGCAGGCGCTCATTGAAAGCCCGGTGCTGGAGCTGCCGGCCGATATCGCACTCAACGCGACAGATGCGGCGGACAAGGCCGAAGCGGCCAAAGCGCTGCAGGCCATTCGCATCATCCGGCAGGCGGCGCAACTGTGCAACACGGCAAATTCCGCCCTGCCGTATTACCATGCGCTCTTGTTCGAGGCGTTGCGCGCAGCCGGCGCGCGATCCAAAGAGCCGCAGCGGCGCTGGCACGCGTTGGTGACCGCCGCCCAGCTATTTGAGAGAATAGAGCGAATGTAATGGCCAAACCCGCGAATTACCGCAGAAACATCTGCGTCAAAATCCTGGAAGCCATTGCCCGCGGCGAGTCGGTGTCGATCATCGGCGTGGGCAGCAGTGGCAAATCCAACGTCGCGCGTCACTTGATGCGCGCCGACGCGCGCGCCGCGTGCCTCGGCATGGACGCCGACGGCATGTTTGGCGTTCTGGTCGATTGCATGAAGTATGTCGATGCCGACAACGCGACATCGCTTTATCGGCTGATTTTGCAGTCGCTGGCGCAGGCGACCCAATACCCGGACGCTCCGCTAGCAGTGGGCGCGCTGCATGCGCAATTCAGCGCATTGCTTGAAAAGGCGTTTGACACCGACCAATTCGACCGGGTGCGGTACTATCTGGAATTGGCCATCGACGCCATGTTCAAAGCCGGGGTGCGCACGCTCTTTTTTGTACTGGACGATTTTGATCATGCGCTCAAAAAAGCACCGGGCCAGGCGATCAACAGCCTGCGCGGCCTGCGCGACAATCACAAGAACATGCTGATGTATCTGGTGGTCACTCGCAAAGAGCTGGCCTTTTTGCGCGACGAATCCGAATACGAAGACTTTGCCGAAATCGTCACTCCCATCACCATACCGGTGGGCATGTACGCCTATGCCGACGCGCAATTCGCCGCCGGCGAATTGATTGAGCGCTGGAACTTGGCCAAACGGGTGGACGCAACCGGCATTAACAACGCCATCGAATGGTCGGGGTCGCATCCGGGCTTGCTCAAAGCGATTCTGAACGCCGTCAACCGCAACGCCGGGCTGGACATCAACGCGCCGGACACCCTCAGCAAGCTGTACAACCACAAAGACATCGCGCCCGAGTGCGACAAAATCTGGGAAAGCCTGGAACCCGATGAACGCGCGACGATTGCGGCGGCTGTTTCCGGCAGCGGCGGGGATATGCGGCTGATCGGCCGGCTGCGCAACAAAGAGCTGCTGCGCGAACGGCCGGGAGGGCGCCACACTGCGTTTTCGCCGCTGTTTGAAGACTATGTGTTGCGGCTGGCGCGCGAGGCGCAACCCAGCCTGCCGTCCGCGGTCGAAATCGATGCGGCCGCCGGGTCGATCAAAATTGCGGGACGGCGCATCCTCGATGTCGACGAGACCGAGTTTCGCCTGTTCGAGCGGCTGTATACGCGTCGCGGCCGGCCGGTGACCAGCCGCGACTTGCTGGAAGTCATGTATGCCTCCAGCGCGCCTGGCGGCCGCTATAGCGGCATGCCGGAACAGCGGCTTGAGCGCTACATGGAGTCGCTGATGAACAAAGTCAACAGCGGCTATCGCTACATTACCGTCGAAGGCGACGCCTATCGCTTCAAGGAGTAGAGCATGGTCGCCCACGCCGATAACAAACCCGCTTTCTTCCAACGCATGTTGCTCAGCGTGCTGGGTCGTTTTGGCCTGCGCTGGGTGAGCAAACGCGAGATCGCCATTGTGCTCAAAGGCGAAAAGTTCCACAAGCTGGTGGGCGGACCCGGCACGTTTTTTGTGGTGCCGGGCTTGCAGCGCGTTGCCCAGGTGCTGACGATCGGCCCCGATTATTTGGACATCCCGTTGCGCGAGCTCAATACGGGCGACGGCTTGCAGGTGACGATCGAGACGCTGCTCGAATATCACTTCGACCCGCGCAACGCGCCGGCCGAAAACGACGGCCAGCGCGCCCGGCTGGCGCGGCGCTGCGGCTCGCAGGCAGAACGGCGCGTGCTGCTCGGCTTTCTGGCCCAACGCGCCATGCAAGGCGTCGCCGCGCACTTTCGCGCCGAAGACATTTGCCGCGGCAAGGTGTGGGACAAGATGGAGGATCAGTTCTTCGAAGCGCTCGACAAACGGCTGCTGCCGTTCGGCATGAAGCTCGACCGGCCCGGATGCGCCTTTCAGCGCGCCATCCCGCCCGATGTGCTCAAACAGCGCCTTGAAATGTCCGCCCAGCGCGCCATCAGCATCGACAACCTGCGCGACTACGAGCAATATGAGTTAACGCAGGCACTGCGCATCGAAGCCATTGAAGCGCTGAAAGGCATGCAAGGCGCCAGCCCGTATCTCAACCTGCACGATGTGACCAGCCCGGAAGAATCACAGCCAAAAAACGCGCCGATCGACAAGCCCAAAGACGTGGTTGAAAGCATCTCTTACGATCCGCCCAAGCGAATTGATGAACCGGCGCGCAAACCGCGCAGCCGGCTGGACCCAGATTAAGCAACACCGTCATGCCAACATCGCAGCCCAAGCTATTTGCAGCAGTTCTTGCGCTGATTCCAACTCACCGCGAACCCGCGCGCTCGCCCGGCGATCTGACGCGATCGCTAGCACACCAGGCCGGAACATCCATCGAGTTTGCCGCAGGCGCGTTTGCCGCGGCGTTTAACGTGCTCGATGCGCTTGGTGCGCTGCAACACAGCGACGCTGGCGTGCGCTACGACGGACAACTGCCGGGTTACTTTGCGCGCAGCCTGGGCTGGTTTCTACGGCACGGCATTCCGGTATTCGACGGCTGGCGCGGCCATGGCCGGCAGTCGGCCGTGCGCGTGCTGGCCGGGCTGGAACGCCAGCGTGTCGAACACGCAGCCGCGCTTGGCGTGCCGGCCGAACCCATCCGCGATCAACACGCGGCGATTGTGCTGATTGCGAACAGTGTCGATGGCGAGCGCTGCTATTTGCACCAATATGACGCGCGCGCGCAGCAATTCCAGTTGATCGGCGGCCGCATCGAGCCGGACGAAACGCCTGCGGAAGCCGCAGAGCGCGAAGTGATCGAGGAAGTCGGCCCCGCGCAGCCTGACGCACTGGCTGCCGGGCGCGAGTTTGTGCTTGCGCCAATTCACAAAGGCGAACCTGTGCTGCAAATTGAGGAAGTCTCCGCAACTTACGGCGCCCTCACCCATTACACGTTCTTTGCCTTTCGGGCGACGTTTGCGTCGATTCCGCAACTGGGTCCGCAGGATCGCTGGGTCAGCTTGAATGACATGCGGCGCGGACGCGCGCACGATGGTCACCGGTTGGGCATCCCGCGCCTGATCGCCGAGCTCGAGAAGCTGGGCGAGTTTGAAAATTAGCGGGCAATCTTCGGAAGCGGTGCTTCATACACACGCTTCAAGATCGGCTTAAAGCCGCTGATCTCAAAGTAAATCAAGTTCACATTGCCGCCTTTGGACGGAAGTCCGACCTGATTGACATCCTCAAACACGATCTCGATACGGCGCTCTTCTTGATACACCAACAGCTCGCGCTTTGAACAGCAGTAGGCGATGATTGGCATATCGCGACCGAGATCATCGCGCAGCGCAAAGTATTTTCGTTCCGGCGCATACACGATGGTATCGCTCGACGAATTTACCACCGTGAGTGACACGCGATAGACATAGCGGCCATCAGGAAGTTCACCAAACTCAATGCCGTCGAGGGTCAGAAGCGCTTCGATGGCCGAAAGGTCCCATGTCTTGTCGTATTCCGGCTCGCCAACCGGGGTAAAACCGAGCGTGTAGTCAATTCGCTCCAGATCCGACAAGGTCAGATCTGCAGGTGTCGGAGATGCAGCGGGAGTGATTGGCGTGGGCATCGTGGCCGGCGGCGCCGTTGGGGTAAGCATCGTGGTTGCACTTTGAAGCTGCTCTCTGGGGCGCATGACAAGCGCAATCAGCAACGTAACGCCAATTAGCCCACCGGCGCCGATCACCAACAAACCCGTCGGTACGCGTGGGCGAGATGGCGCATCGCTCACAGCATTGCCAGGGTCGACACGTGTACTTTGTCCAAAACTGGCGCCAAATGCGTCTGGTCGCGCGCGTGACAATTCATCAGACAGCTGCTGCAGCGTATCGGTTCTCATGCAAAAATCCAGCAATAGCTGGATCTCAGCACTTTTTGACATCTGAGCGCCAAAATCGCGATACACCGTGGGGAAATTATCTGCGCAGAATGTTTCGAGTTCTTCATCATTGAACGTTCGCAGCATGAACTGCCGCAGGTTCGCCATGGTGATTTTCATATGCGTCCACACTCCGAAGCATCCCGTAATACCCGCGCGTAGTATTAACCGGCTGCGCGCAGGCCCTAGTTCAAGGTAGGATTGGCGCGAGGCAAATAACTATGCGAATTGCACTGATCGTCATTGGAGCGGTAATGTCGTTGATGGGGCTGGTTTGGATTTTACAGGGAATCGGAATTTTGCCCGGCAGCGTCATGTCAGGCCAGTCGTTTTGGGCCTTTGTCGGTGTTGGCATGGACATCGTTGGTTCGTTGCTAATCCTCGTTGGCATCCAGATGGGCCGCAAGAAGCAAATGTAGGCCGCACTGGGCGCACCTGTTTCAGCACCCACCACCCGGCGCTCACGTTGGGCGGTGCCCGCACTTTATGCCTCGGCCGTAATCGCGCTGGGTGACATGTATCTCACCCAGCCGGTGTTGCCGCTCTTGTCGCATGAGTTTGGCGTCAGCCCGGCGACGGCCGGGTTAACCGTCTCGGCCGTGGTGCTGTTCGTCGCGGCTGCGTCGCTGCTGATCGGGCCGCTGATCGATCGCTTCGGCCGCAAACCCGTGATGGTGTGGAGCGTGGCGGCGCTGTGCGCGCCGACGCTGCTGTGCGCGCTTGCGCCATCGTTTCGGGCGCTGCTTGTGTTCCGCGCGCTGCAAGGCGCATGCATCCCTGGCCTCACCGCGGTGGCGGTGGCCTATCTTGGCGAATTGGTCGAACCCGCTGCGCTCGGCAGCGTGGTCGGCGGCTGGATCGCCGCGACCGTCAGCGGCGGACTGATCGGCCGCGTCACCAGCGGCGTGTTGGCGGATTTTTTCGGCTGGCGCGCAGTATTCTTGGTGTTTGCCGGCTTGACCGCAGGCATGGCGGCGCTGTTGTTCGTGGCGCTGCCAGCCGGTGCCGAACATCGCGGAACCGGATTGCGCAGCGCTTTTGCAGGCATGCTTGCGCATCTGAGCAACCGCGCGCTTGTCGGCGCGTTTCTGATCGGCGGCGCGCTGTTCTTTGGGTTTATCGGCCTCTACACCTATCTGCCCTACTACCTCACAGCCGAGCCGTTCAATTTGCCGCCCGGCCTGGTGGCGTTTGCCTATCTCAGCTATGCCGCCGGCGTGCTGGTATCGCCCTTAGCCGGACGCCTTTCCAGCCGGGTGCCGCGGCGCACGCTCATCGCCATCGGCCTGATGATCACCGCGCTGGGCATGGCGCTGACGCTTATCCCGTTGCTGCCGTTGATCGTCTCAAGCTTGTTTGTCGTCTGCGCCGGCATGTTTACCGCACAGGCCATCGCGCCGGCGCTGGTCAACGCCACGGCGCGCGAAGCCAAAGGCAGCGCCAGCGCGCTGTATTTGATGGCCTACTACTTCGGCGGCGCCTTGGGCGGCACGCTGCCCGGTTTGGCCTGGCAAGCATGGGGCTGGTTTGGCGTGATCGGCTGTTGTCTCGGCGCGGTGGTAGTCGCATTCGCCGCCAACTGGCTGCTGTGCCGGGAGTAGCAGTGCGACATGGAAAACCCGAAAGCGGCAGCCTGGTGGCTGCCGCTTTCGTCATCGGGGAGAGACGCAGACGGCTATTTGTTTGCGGTCAATCCGAGCTTGACCTTGGCCACTTCGAGCTGGCCCTGACGAGCCAAATCGGCCGCTTCGCCAAGGATGCGCATCGACTCCTGCGGCGCATGGAATCCCATTGAGTTCTCGGCCGCGACGAAGTCCAGCCGCCACTGCGCCGAGCGATGCAGCGCCTGTGCTTTGGCCAGCAGCTCGTCTGTAGCGCCTGCGGCTTTGGCCGCCTTCAGGTCATTGATCAGCGCTAGAACGGCATTCTCGGCGTTTGTCATCGCCACGCGTGTGCGGTTTTGAATGGTCTCGACGCGCGTCTTGATCTCAGCCTCGTTGCCGCGATGGCAAACCTGGCAGGCTTGCCCGGCTGCGAGCAATGGGCTCTGCACATGGTGGCTGCTGACCTTGACCGCCCCGACGCGTTCGTACGGCATGTGGCAGTCGGCGCAGGCGACGCCGGCGGCGGCGTGCGTGCCTTGCGTCCACATCTCAAACTCCGGATGCTGTGCCTTGAGGGCGTTGGTGCCTGCGTCTTTGTGCACCCAGTCTTTCCAGCCCGAATCATCGTAGTACTTTTCCATCTGCTCAACCTTCAGGCCGTTTTGCCACGGGTAGGTCAGAATCTTTTCCTTGCCCTTGAAGTAGTACTCGACGTGGCACTGCGCGCACGCAAACGTTCGCATCTCCTGCCGCTCGGCCAGCACGTTGGGGTCATATTGGCCTTGCTTGCCGGCTGCGCGCCAGCGCTGGATGCTGGGCAGCATCGGAAGCGGATAATCCGAGCGCGCCAGCGCATCGATGGCGGTCATGAACGCCGGGCGAGTGATGCGCAGCTGCATGTCTTTGGGATCGTGGCAGTCGTTGCAGGTGATCGGGTGTTCGACCAGCTTGGTCGCCTCGCTATACGGCATGGAGGCCATGATTTCGAAGCCCTTTTTGATCGCCGCCGAGCGATCGTCTTTGGACACGCCGGCGTCCACGCCCTTTTGATAGTACGCCGGCAACACCGAGCCATGGCAATTCAGGCACGCGCCGGGTTGTTTGAACTGCTTGACGCGCTCAGTTTCGCGCTGATCGACCAGCATGTAGGCGTGCCCGCGATCTTCGCGAAAGTCGACGCTAAAGGGATAGCCCTTCCACAGTTCCTGCCAAACCGGATTGGCTTCGCCGGCTTTCTGAATAGCCTCGCTGCCGCCATAGCGTGTGCGCGCAATGTCGGCCGTGCGCTTGTAGCTGTCATACTCGTGCGGATAGTTCTTGCCCCATTCAGCGGGATCGACCACATCCTCGCTGAGTGCCACCACTTGAACCGCTCTTTGGCGGCCTTCGATCTGGCGCTCTGCGACATTCTGCATCAGCAGCAGCACGCCCACCGTGAGCAACGCCAGCACGCCGGCGATGACGAAATACACCCCGGTTGGGATGGCATTGAGTGAAAACTTGGGCTTCATGGTCTCTCCTGACTCACTTGCGCGGGCCGTGCCCGACACTGCTATGGCATTGCAGACAGTCCAGCGCCTGTCCAAGCGGATCGTCGTGGGCGGCGATGTTGTGCACCAAACCGGCATGGCACTCCAGGCAGTTGGCTTGCACGATGGCTTTGCTCACCGGCCGCATCTCGATGGGCTCTTTGAAATCCTGCATGGTGAAGGCACGCGAATGCGCATAGCCGTTCTCCATCTTGGTCAGGTATTTCGGGATCAGCGCATGCGGCACATGGCAGTCGTTGCAGGCGGCGACTGTGTGATGGCTCGATTTCTGCCACCCGGAATACTGGTCGCGCATGATATGGCAATTGACGCACGCTTGCGGGTCGTTTGACAGATACGAATAGCCTCTGGCGTATACGAAGGTGAATCCGCCCGCACCGACCAAAACGCCAAAGGTCGCCAGAACCAGAAGAATGAGCAGGGAGCGTGATGTCGACGTGTTCACGGTGCGAATTGCAATCTGACGGCAAGCTTAGTGAACCATCCTCCAAGCCAACCTATTCGGGCGGATGGATGCTACCTGGCCACTTGACCAGTGAGCACCCGCCCCCGGAGTCAAACTATGGCTCAAATGCGCATCATGCGCAGGCTATACTTTTCGAATGAACGCAAAGCTGGGCACGTTGCTGATAGTCCTGATATGTGGGTGTTCGTCCGCTCCAGTCAATGTGAAAGCAGCTTCCAGCCCTCCGCCTGCGACGACGCAAATGCAAATGCGCAGCCCACGCGCCGCGCACACGGCAACGCTGCTCAACGACGGCCGCGTGCTGATCTTGGGCGGCTTTCGCGGCAGAGAGGAAGTGGTGCCAGATAACGAAATCTTCGATCCTGCAACCGGCAGGTTTCTCGAGGCCGCTCGAATGCGCTGGCCCCGTATCGGCCACACCGCCACCTTGCTGCGTGACGGGAGAGTCCTGGTTATCGGCGGCTGGAACAGCGGCCGCCGTGTAGCTGAAGCAGAAGTCTACGATCCTGCGACACAGGCCTTTGTCATAGCAGGACACAAGTTTGGGCCGCGGGCCGATCACACTGCGACACTTCTTGCAGACGGTCGCGTGCTTATCGCCGGCGGATTCAGCGCGCGCAATGCGCCACAGCCGGTTGCCGAGATTTTCGACCCGAAGACGCTGACATTTTCAAAAGCCGCCAGCTTAACAATTGCGCGAAGCGGTCATACCGCCACCCGGCTGGGCGACGGAACGGTTCTTTTGATCGGAGGCACAACGCGCGACGATCAAGTGCTCGCCAGCGCCGAAGTGTATGAACCGAGCACTGGACGATTTGTCGAATCGGGCGCGCTTTCAGTTAGGCGCAGAAAGCACGCTGCGACAAAAATGATCGACGGGAAAGTTCTCGTAATAGGCGGGACGGACGAGCGCGACTGGGACAACCCCTACGCAACGACGGAAATTTACGATCCGCAGACTCGAACATTTAGCAAAGGCCCGAATTTGAATCAGTCGCGGTTCAAGCTGCAGGATGCGACGGTTGGCCTGCCCAACGGAGATACCCTTGTGGCGGGCGGAGACGCTATTTTTGAGGTATTCAGCTTCAAGATGCAGAAATTTACCAACTCCGCCAGCTTGGACAAGGACTATTTCTTCAGCACGGCGACGCTGCTCAACGACGGCCGCGTGCTGATTGCGGGCGGCTACGATCGACAGATCCGTGCCACGCAACACGTGTGGATCTATCGCTAGAACTCATCCTAAAATGTGGAC
>JANMNW010000418.1:0-9839 GCA_031368515.1 Chloroflexota bacterium | reverse complement strand
CGGCGCAGATTCAAGCAGCGACATCATGCCGTTGGCGCGGCCGAGCTGCTCTTTGGGCACCATTAAGCTGATGCTGGCCGAATAGGCCGGCCATTGAAACGCGCTAAACAATCCGGTGACTGCGCTGGCAACATACAAGTGCCAGATCTCCAAGGAGCCGGCTATGTTCATTAGCAGCACAAACAGCGTGGCACACACCGCGCCCAGATCGCTCACCATCATCATGAGCTTGCGGTTGTAACGATCGATCATCACGCCGGCCAGCGGCGAGATGATCAGAAACGGCGTGATATAGAAAACTTGCGCCAGGCCCAACGCGGTGGCACTGCCGGTTTTTTCAAAGGCCCAGACCGAAATACTGAACTGGCTCATGGTTGTGGCCATGATCGAGATCAGCTGGCCAATCCACACAAGCGTGAAGCCTGTCATCCCACTCGGTCGGCGGCGAGCGTTTTTATCAAGCATGAAATGTCCACCCTGGCGTCCGATTATCATGGAAGGCCGATTGGGAATTTGACTTTGGACAACCCGACCTGCGGCCGCTTGGGAGACCTTGGCCATTTGGCGGCACCGTTGGAAATCCAGGAAGGCCTGTTTTCAGCACAAGCGTTTTGCGTGAATCCGTTTTGGGTTGACAATGGGTCTCGTTTGTCGAGAGATTGTCGAGTGTGAGCCATCCAGGCTTGACATCAATGCGCGCTGATCTGGAGATACATGCCAAATTCGTTCTTTGAATACCCGACTCAATCGAAAACAGACCCACAACAAGACCTTACTTTTCTGCAACAGTGGGACGACACCAAATGGCAAAAGCTGCTCAAATACACAGAGATGCGACGCTTCCACGTGGGCGATTTGGTGATCCGGTATGGCGACACCGATCGAGCGTTTTTCATCATCGTTGAGGGTCAAATTGAGGTTCTCATTCCTCAAGGCAAGGGCGGAAAACTGCGCCGCACACAACTGCGCGAAACCGGCGCGGTCATCGGCGAGCAGGCTTTTCTGGATGGCCGCCCCCGCTCAGCGACACTGCGCGCCACGTCGGACGGCGAGCTGTTGAGCGTATCGCTCGACGCATTCCAGGTTTTCGCCAACCATGAACCCCAGCTTGCGCGTGACGTGCTCTTTGAGCTGGCGCGCACGTTGTCGTTCAAACTGCGCCAAGCCAACACGTTCATCTCTAATTGGATCAAATGACCATGCGTTTTGCCGTGCCTGGATACCATGAACACGACAGATCCCATCTTTCCGAATTATCTGCAACTGCGCGCGCGATCGCGTGTATCAGCCCGATTCTGGACATGGACCCGTGCTTTTGTCGTCTTGGCAACGCTTGCATACGTCGCCTTGCTTTTTGCTGCACCGGCCACAGGGCTCTTCGTGTTTTGGCAATTGACTGTTCCGCTATTGCCAATGGTGTTTCTGATCGCCCCTGGCCTGTGGCGCAACGCCTGTCCTATGGCCGCCTCTAACCAGACCCCGCGGCTGTTTGGATTTTCGCTGTCACTCACTCCGCCGGCGTGGTTTCGCGAATATGGGTATGTGATCGGCCTGGCGTCGTTTGTTCTGCTCGCGTCGAGCCGGAAGTGGTTGTTTAACCATGACGGCCCAGCCACCGCAACGTTGATGCTCGTTGCATTGTGCCTGGCCTTTGGGGGAGGGTATCTGTTTAAGGGCAAAAGCGGCTGGTGCAGCAGCATTTGTCCGCTGTATCCTGTCCAACGTCTATACAACCAGACGCCCTTTGTCCCGCTGCCCAATGCACATTGCACGCCCTGCGTGGGCTGCACCAAAAACTGCTACGACTTCAACCCGGCGGTGGCGTATCTGGCTGATCTCCATGACGATGACCGCTACTACACAAGTTATCGCAAGGTCTTTGCCGCGATCATGCCCGGTTTTATTGCCGCGTATTTCACTCTGCCTGATCCGACCGGTCTGGCCGGCATCGCACTGATGTACACGCAGTTTGCCCTGTACATGGTTCTGAGCTTGGGATTGTTTTTTCTTGCAGACAGCTTCCTCAAGGTCTCGACTAACAAGATCACGGCCTTCTATGCAGCCGTTGCGTTCAACCTGTTCTATGCATTTGGGCTTTCCGGCTGGCTGCGCGCGGTTGCGTCACTTTGGAACACATCTCCTCCGGTATGGCTTTCATGGATCGGGCAAGCTGTCATTTTCGGTGTGACGGCGGCTTGGGTGGCCCGCACCTATCGCAAAGAGCCGCTGTTTCTCGGCCAGTTGCTGCAAGGTGAAGAGACCCGCATCGCTTCTGGCGCCGCACGGTTACTGAGGCAAACGGCCAAGGATGCAAAGGCGGAAGTCACCTTCATGCCAGGTGAAGTGCGTGTATTGGCCGAGCCGGGTCGCTCAGTGCTTGAAATTGCGGAGGCGAACAATCAGAAAATCGAGGCGGGTTGCCGCATGGGCGTATGTGGAGCCGATCCAGTCGTTGTGCTGGCAGGCATGGACAATCTTCCGGCTGCGGGAAGCGATGAGGCAGCGACACTGGAACGGCTTGGGTTGGGCGCAAATTGTCGAATGGCATGCATGAGCCGCGCCAAGGGTGCGATTACTGTGTCGCTTAACCTAAAAGACGCCGTCGCGCCGGCAGCCCCGAGTCAAACCCAGGCGTACGACAGCCAGATAAAAAGCATCGTCATCATTGGCAACGGTATTGCCGGCGTCACGGCCGCGGATTACGTGCGGCGCATGCATCCGGATGTAGAGATACATCTCACCGGGCGTGAGAAACACCATTTGTACAATCGTATGGCCATCACGCGGCTGATTTATGGCCGCTCGGCGATGAACGGGCTCTACCTGCACCCGGAGTCGTGGTACGACGACCGCAAGATCACATGCTGGCTCAACACGCACGTGGCGCGAATCGATAGACAACAAAAGGAAGTGGTTTTGGCGACCGGCGAACGCCTGTCATATGACCGGATCATCCTGGCCAGCGGCAGCAGCAGTTTTGTTCCTCCCATCCCCGGCTACGGCCTGCCTGGAACCTATGTTCTGCGCGAAGCCGAGGATGCAATGCAGATCAGGGCCTTTGCGCAGAAAATACGTGCGCGTAACGCGGTCGTGGCAGGTGGCGGCCTGTTGGGTCTTGAGGCCGCGTATGCGCTTCACAAAATGGGCCTTGACGTATGGGTGTTGGAACGCGGTCCCTGGCTTTTGCGCAGGCAGCTTGATGAGCGCGCCGGCCATCTGCTGGAAGAGTATCTTGAAAAAATGGGCCTTTCCATTATCACAAACGCTGAGGCCGATAGGGTGCAGGGTGACGAACGGATCGGCGAGGTCCTGCTGAAAGATGGCCGGTCGTTGCCATGTGAAGTCTTTCTGGTGGCGGCTGGCGTAAAACCCAACATTGAGCTTGCGCGTGATGCCGGACTGGTGGTCAACCAGGGAGTCGTGGTCGACCCATACATGCGCACCAGCGCACCCGAGATTTTCGCGGCCGGCGACGTCGCAGAGTACGACCGCCAACTGCCGGGTCTTTGGGCGGTTGCGGTGGAGCAAGCCAGGATCGCGGCTCACAACGCATTGGGCGGCCAGTTCGACTACTCACCGATAGTGCCAGTCACGGCACTCAAGGTGGTGGGAGTGGATGTGCTGTCCGTTGGGCGCTTCGATGCCAAATCAGATTCAGAGTTTGAGATCGTGCTCGAGGATCTCGACGAGCATCGCTATCGAAAATTGGTCATCGCAGACAACAGAATCGTGGGTGCCATACTGATTGGCCATCCGCAAGATGGCCCGGCGGTGACAAACGCGGTGAAGTCCGGCCTGAATGTGGATTCGTGTCTGAATGCGCTTCGTCTCGGCGAATGGGGTGTGCTGGCGCAGGGTGCGGCCGAAGCGGTTCGAACTTAGACCGGCTGCATGCGGCGGCAAGGCACACGCTCCGTTTGCGCGGCGGGTTCACCGGTGGCTCGCGGGGCGACCGCAAGCAGAGCAGTTGAGGCGCTGCCCACTCCAAACTCATTATCATCATGTCGCGCGAAATCCTCCCCGCCACACCCGCGCATCGCGCTCTGTTGCGCCAGCTGTTTGAGCTGTATGCGCACGACTTCAGCGAAATGAACAACGCCGAGGTTGACGCATCGGGGCATTTCACGCCGGATGATTTTTTAAAGGGTTGGTGGAACGCAGCCGGCGGCTTTCATCCATTCTTGCTGCGCGTGGACGGCCACTGGGCGGGGTTTGCGTTTGTGCAGGTGGGCAGCTACCTCGCGCCCAAACACAACGCCCATTGGCTCATGGACGAGTTTTTCATCCTGCGCAAATATCGCCGAACCGGCTTGGGCTCGTGGTTTGCCACCGAGCTTTTCAAACGATTTCCCGGCGTCTGGGAGATCGGCCAGATACCCGAAAACGCCGCGGCGACCACATTCTGGCGCAAATTGCTGAAGAAAATCGCGCCTGGACGCCTTGACGAAGTAATCGTCAACAACAGCGAGTGGCGCGGCGTGGTGCAAGTGGCGCACTTTGAGTTGGATGCGTCATGAACCGCATGGATCGGATTACGGCCATCTTGTTGCTGTTGCAGGAGCGCGCCCGCACCAGCGAAGAAATCGCCCGGTATTTTGAAGTGAGCAAACGCACGGTGCTGCGCGATATGCAGGCGCTGAGCGAGATGGGCGTGCCGGTAATCGCACGCGAAGGCGTGAATGGCGGCTATTCGTTGCCGCGGGCGTTTCACATGCCGCCCCTGCCGCTCACCAGCAACGAGATATTTCTGCTGTTGCTAGCTCTAAGCTCGATCAACGCGCTTGCGGATGCGCCATTTGCCGGCGCGCGCGCCTCGCTGCTTGCCAAGCTGCGCGCGGCTATGCCCGAACTGCAGCGCGCAGAAGCCGAAACGTTGCTGAGTCGGGTGGCACTCGACACGTCCACGCGCGCCCAGCGCGCGCCGCTGCTGGACACGCTGCTGCGCGCGCTGCGCAACAAATGCTGGTTGCGGGTGAGCTACCGGTCGGCCGCGCGCGCATCCACGCAGGAGATCTTTCCGCGCCAGCTCGACGAAGAGAATGGGCTGTGGTATTTGACCGCTTATTCGCGCGAGCACAAAACAGATCGGCGCTATCGTGTCGATCGCATGCATGCGCTGGCTGAGTTGCCCTCCGACACCGAAGCAGCGCCGCCACCGGTGGACTATGCCGATCCAGCGCATCCGCTGATCCGGGTCTCACTCAGCGCGCGCGGCGCGGCGCTTGCAGAAGGCATTGCCGATCTCGGCAAACACTTGACGCCGTTGCCTGGGGGCGGCGGCGAGCTTGCATTCCGTTGTCCGCCCTCCGAATTGGCGCATTACAGCCGCCTGTTGGCCGGCTTTGGCGCCACCGCCACGGTGCGCGAGCCGGAAGCGCTGCGCCTGATGCTCAAAAAGCTTGGCCGCGAGTTGCTTGAATCATCCGCGCGCCAACGGTGACACACTGTTGTCACCGTTAAACGGCTACGATGAGGGCATGAGCATCCAACCTGACATGATTGGCCTGGTCGTCGAAAACCTGGCCGCCTCCGCGCGTTTTTACCGACTGCTGGACTTGCCCGTGCCCGATGCCGCGCCGGGCGACGGCTATGTTGAAGTGATCACGCCCAATGGCTATCGCATCTCGTGGAACAGCGTAAGCATGGTACGCGGTTTCGACCCGGAGTGGCGCGCGCCAAACGGCTCCAACCGCGTTTCGCTCGCGTTCAAGTGCGGCTCGCCGGACGAAGTCGATGCCGTGCATGCGCGTATTGTGCAAGCAGGTTTTGCGTCACACAAAGCGCCTTGGGATGCTTTCTGGGGACAACGTTATGCGACAGTGCTCGACCCCGATGGCAACACCGTCGACCTGTTTGCCGCCAGCGTTGCCAATTAAAGCCTGATCCAGTAACTGTGTGGGCGCAAGCAGGCGCGTTTTAGAATTAGCGAAGGAGAGTGCGCCATGGCAAAAACAGCGATTGAAAAACTCAATGTCGACAAGCAGCCCTATGTGACAACGGACATTCCGCCCACCTACACAGCCGCGCGCGGCGCAAAATCGATGTTGATTTCGACGCCTTTGGAGATGGACGCCGTGATGAAACGCGTGCCAAAGGGCAAGCTCATGACTTACGATGAGTTGCGCGCGTATTTGGCGAAAAAGCACGGCGCGGACATCACGTGTCCGCTAACAACCGGCATCTTCGTCAACATCGCCGCGCATGCGGCCGAGGAAATGCGCGCGCGCGGCGACAAAAAGCTTACGCCCTGGTGGCGCACGCTAAAGCCGGGCGGGGTGCTCAATGAAAAATTTCCCGGCGGCGCGGAGGGGCAGCGCGCGCATCTGGTGGCCGAAGGTTTCATGGTGACAAAAGTGCGCGGACGCTATTTCGTCGAAGGATTTGACGCGCGCATTTGGAAACCTTGAACAGACACGTGCAGGCAAATCGCAGGCGCGCCGTATTTTACGCGCTGCTTACAAGTTTGTGACTGTTGTCATACATCATCGGCATACCGTCATGTCATAGCACTCCCTAATTGGGACAACTAGGACAGACGCGTATGTACAAAAAAACTCTGCCCGATACCCCTGAGCAGCAAAGCGGCGGTCAAAAGCGCTTTTATTTGCCAATTGTCGAGCGCGACCGCAGCATGCATCCGCCCACGCCGACGCCGTCGCCGACACCGGTGGCGCTTTCGCAAGCCGATGCCGCTCGCTTTCTGTCGCAAGCAGCCTTCGGCGCGGCGCCCGAGGATCTTGCTCCGCTTGTTCAGAGCGGATTTGCCGCGTGGCTCAACCAGCAACGCACGCTGCCCATCAGCCGCATCCGGCCCTATCTTGAGCAGATCCGCACCGACGTGCTTACAAACGACCCGCCGCCGGACACGGTGCCGTATCATCGCCCGGCTGCCAATGACTTCGCAAACACGACCAATCTGTCGACAGCGTGGATGCGCAACATCGTCTTTGGAACAGATCAGCTTCGCCAGCGCGTGGCCTGGAGCCTGAGCCAGATCATGGTGGTGTCGTTCAACAGCGTGGCGCGACTGTTTCAAAACGGCGTGGTCATGGCCGACTACTACGACACGCTGGCGCAACATGCGCTGGGAAATTTTCGCGATCTTCTGCTGGCCGTGTCGCTGCACCCGGCCATGGCCTATTTTCTCAGTTCTCTCGGCAATGAAAAAGCTGATCCAGCCAACAACCAATACCCGGATGAAAACTACGCGCGCGAGGTGATGCAGCTGTTCACCATCGGGTTGTGGGAACTCGGCCCGGATGGCGAACAACAGCGAGACGCCAACAACAATCCGATTCCAACCTATGACAACACGGATGTCGAAGAGCTGTCGCGCGTCTTCACAGGTTTGTGGTTTGCGGGCAAATCCTGGCCGACGGACGGCGCAAACTTTCCATCGCAATGGCTGACCGAGTATGCGCTTGCCATGTTCGAGGCTCAGCACGATCGCGGCTCGAAGACTCTCTTCCACGGCAAGCCCTGGCAACGCGTCTTGCCGGCCAATGTCAATGGCCTTCAAGACATCGCCGCCGCTGTGGACGCGCTGGTGGCGCACCCCAACACCGCGCCGTTCATTAGCAGGGCGCTGATCAAGTTTCTGGTCACATCCAATCCTGCGCCCGCCTACGTCAAGCGCGTGGCCGATGTATTTGCAGACAATGGCGCCGGCGTGCGCGGCGACTTGTTTGCCGTGGTCAAGGCGATCTTGCTGGATAACGATGCGCGCAATCGCGCGCAATTGTCCAACCCCCGGCACGGCAAGCTGCAAGAGCCGCTGGTGCGGGTGGCGCGGCTGGTGCGCGCATTGCACGCCGGAAAATCCACGCCCAACCTGCAGTTTTGGGGGCAGGCCAAACCCGGCGCACTGATGCAGTGGCCGGCGTTCAGCCCGAGCGTGTTCAATTTCTTTGCGCCCGGGTATCGCCATCTGGGGTTGCTGGCGAAAAACGGGCTGACCAGCCCGGAGTTTCAAATACTCAATTCGGTGTCGGTGGCCACAACCAGCAATATCTTCGCCGAGTTTATCGACACGCTATTGCATCAGCGCCTGTCCGGCGGCACACCTCGATTTGAATTTGACTTCACACCAGAGCGCGCGCTGGCCGGCGACCCGGGCGCACTGGCCGACAGACTCAACCTGCTGCTGTGCAACGGGCTGATGAGCACAAGCACGCGTCAAAGAATTGTGGACGGCATCAACGCGCTGCAGGCCAGCGACGTCGATGGCCGCGTGCGCCTGGCGGTGTGGCTCGCGGCGGTGTCGCCCGAAGCCGCAGTTTTGCGATAACTCGACGGACCAACGGACCCAAAAGGAGCACTATGAACGATATTTACGACCGCCCGATCAGCCGGCGCAAATTTCTAGGCGCGGCCAGCTGCGCCGCGCTCGGCACAACTGGGCTGTTTTCAACCTTGCTGAATCTCAAGATGACCGGCCAGGCCGCGGCCGCCGCATTGCCGGCCACCGCTGAACCGGACGATTTCAAAGCCGTTGTGTGCATTTTTCAAGCGGGCGGCAACGATTCCTACAACATGCTGATTCCGACCAATGGATCGGCCTATACCCAGTACAAAACCGTGCGCGGCAACCTGGCCCATCCATTGACGGGCGCAAACGCAGCGCTGCCCATCAACGCGCTGAACACCGCCGGACGCACCTTCGCCATCCATCCATCGATGCCCGAAGTGCGCGCGCTGTTTGACGCCGGCAAAGTCGCTTTCATCGCCAACACCGGCACGCTGATTGAGCCGACTACCGTGGCGCAATACAAAAATAGCAGCGTGATGCTGCCCCGCGCGTTGTTCTCGCACAACGATCAGATCTTTCAGTGGCAGACGTCGGTGCCGCAAGGCGGCGCGGCGTCAGGCTGGGCCGGACGCATGACTGATGTGCTCAACGCGCGCATCGCCAACGGCGCGCTGGGCATGAGCATTTCGCTCAACGGCAACAACATCATGCAGACCGGCCAACAGACCACCGCCTATTCAATCAGTCCGCGCGGCAGCATCAGCCTGATCGGCAAAGGCGCGCGCGCGGGCATCAACAAGCTGCGCTTCGACAAGTTCACCAGCATGGCCGATGTGCAGTATCAAAGCTTGTTTGAACAGGCCTATGTGACCGAGGCGCAAACCAGCGTGGAGCGCGACCAGCTGTTTTCGGAAGCGTTCAGCAATGCCCAGGTAAACACGGTGTTTGCGGTTAGCGATCTGGGGGAGGATTTGAAAGCGGTGGCGCAGACCATCGCCGCGCGCGGTGCGCTGGGCATGAAACGCCAGGTCTTCTTCGTGCTGTATGGCGGCTGGGACCATCATCAGGAGTTGCTGACGACCCAGGCGGAGATGCTAGGCGTCTTGAGCAAGGCGCTCAATGACTTTTGGACGGCTTTGGGCGAGCTCAATGTGCAGGACAAAGTGGTGTCGTTTACCGCTTCGGATTTCGGTCGCACGCTGCGGTCGAATGGGCGGGGCACCGATCATGCCTGGGGCGGCAATCATCTGGTGATGGGCGGGCCGGTTATGGGCCAGCGCCTGTATGGCACATTCCCGGAGGATCTCAGCCTGGGTGGCGGGCTGGATGTGGGCAACAACGGGCGCATGCTGCCGACGACCTCTGTGGATCAATACATGGCTGAAATCGCGCTTTGGTTTGGCGTCACCAAAGGCGAATTGAAAACCGTGCTGCCAAACATCGAAAACTTTTACGACACCGCCTCAAGCGCGATGCCTCTTGGGTTTTTGCCTGCGGTCGCATAGCGGCGAAGAGTCAGCGAGAGTCAGATTCGCGGGCGGGAGAAAACTTTAAGAGCCTGTTTGGGAAATAACCGCTGATAGGTTTTGAC
>JANMNW010000399.1:0-7528 GCA_031368515.1 Chloroflexota bacterium | reverse complement strand
CTCCATTTCCTTGAACGTTGCCTTTGGGTTGGCTGTCCGCCAATCCTTGATCCCGCTCGTGATTTCTTCGATCAATGTCCCCCAGCCTGCTGTCAGCTCGTCTTTCATCCCCCTACTTTACAAAAATCTGTGGCACACCCTGAACCGCCCCCCGGGCGGGTTGCGGCGAACATCCTTTGGCGGTAGCCTTGCGCCATGTTTGACCTCATCAAATCGCTCACCGATATTTGCGCGCCGTGCGGGCAGGAAGGCCCGATTTTGGACGCGATGCAGTCGCTTTGGTCGGATCTTGGCATGCGCGCCCAACGCGGCGCCATCGGCAATGTCACAGCCGATGTGCCCAGCCTGGCTCCCCAAGGCCAGAACAAGCGGCTGGTGCTTGCGGCGCATGGCGATGAGCTGACCTTTCTGGTGCGCGACATTCACCCGGACGGGTTTTTGATGCTGGCCAACGGACAGGCCTGGCTGCGGACCTGGAGCTTGCGCAACGCCTTCACCATCGGTCAGCGCGTCAAAGTGCTGGCGCGCGGCGGCGCGATCGACGGCTTTGTCGGCGCCGCGACCGGACATATCGCCACCATGACGCTGCCCGAACCCTCCGAACTCAACTGGAACGAGTTTTGGGTCGACACGGGCCTGACGCGTGATCAACTGCGCGCGCAAGGAGTGACCGCCGGCACGCGCGTGGTTTGGCATGCGTCCACCGAGCGCATCGGCAATCACATCACTGGCAAGGCGCTCGACGACCGCGCATCGCTGGCGGTGATGACCGAGCTGGCGCGCCGGGTGATCGGCCGCAAGCTGGCCTGGGATGTGACGCTGGCCTGCACGGTGCAGGAGGAGATCGGCCTGATTGGCGCGGCGGCGCTGGCCGCCCGGCAGCGCTTTGACGCGGCCATCATCGTGGAGATCGGGCTGGCCGGCGACATTCCCAATGTGCCGGCGCATGCGCTGCCCGTGCGCCTGGGCGACGGACCGGCCTTGATTCACAAGGACAGCGGCACGCACTACGACCACGGGTTGACGGCCGCCCTGGAGCGCTGCGCCGCCGACGCCGCCATTCCCGTTCAGCACGGCGTGTTGACGTCATTTGCCAGCGACGGCTCGAATTTTATGAAGGCGGATGTGCCGACTGCGATGATGGTCTTTCCGGCGCGTTACACGCACACGCCGTTTGAGACGGCGCATCTGGCGGACATCGAAAAGATGGTCGACTGGCTGGAGGCGTTTGTGAGCGCTACCCCCGCTTGACCTCGGCAAATGCCTTGTCATAGAGCGCGGCCACCTCGGGCTGCAAGTTGAGCAGCCATTCGAACTTTCCGCCCGCTCCCACCAGTTCAGGATAGATGGCCGGGTCGCTGGTGAGCGTCTCGGTGATCAGCTTCTGTTTGACGGCCAGCGCGTTGGGCGAAGCGGCGCCGACTTCGGAGGCGTTGGCCGCCGCGACATCCGGACGCAGCATGAAGTCGATGAACACTTCGGCTGTGCGCTTGTTGGGGGCGCCGCGCGGGATGGCCATGTTGTCCTGCCAGACGGTGGTTACTGGGTCGGGCAAGGCGTAGCGCAATTCCGGGCGCGCGCGCCGCGCGGCCATGGCGTTGTTGGTGTAGGTAACGCCGGCCGCCAATTCGCCGGCCAGCACGCGCTGGCTGTTGGTCTGCGGCGCATCGTAGTTTGCCGTCGACCGGCGTTGTTCCAGAAGCAGCGCCTTGGCTGCGTCGATTTCTGCCGGGCGATCGCTGCTGCCGGAATGCCCCAGCACCCGCAACGCGGTGGCCAGGGTTTCGCGCGCATCATCCAGCATGGCGATGCGGCCCGTGAGCTGCGGCGCCGGGTTGAGCAGCTGCTTCCACAACAAGATCGGCGCGGGCACGTGGGCGGAATCGTAAAGAACGCCGGTGGTTCCCCAAAAATAAGGCAACGAAAATGCGCCGGTGGGATCGTAGTACAGATTGCGATTGCGCGGCGAGATGTTGGCGGCGTTTGGCACGTTGCCGAAGTCGATGGTTTCGAGCTGGTTGCCCGCAATCATGGCAGCCACCATGTAGTCGGCGATGACGATGAGATCGTATCCATGCGCGCCGCCCGGATCGGCCGCGATGGCATCGCGGATCTGTTCGTTGTTTGTGGTGAATTCGAGCAGCAGCTTGACGCCGAATTCCTCCTCGAATTTTTTGACGACCGATGCGGCGATGTATTCGCTCCAATGAAAGATCTTGAGCGATGGGCTCAAGCTGCCGCGCTGCGGCGCCGGGCGCGCCATCTGAGCGCAGCCGGATACCCCGGCCGAAGCGGCCATCCCCGCCAGCGCCAATCCGCCTTTCAAAAATGCCCGGCGTTTCATGCCGACATGATAACAACTCCCGATGCCAGCGCTCAGGCAAAGCGCATTCGACCCAAGGGCCGGCCGACCGCCGGCCGCCATGCTGCTATACCGGGCAAAAAAATGCGTCCACGCGTGTAGCGCGTGGACGCATTTTTTTTGCCCGGTGCGTTACGGCGGGCGCCTATGCGCTCTTCAGCTCGTCATAGGCGCGCTGGAACAATTCATCGACGGCGGGATCGCCCTTCTTGATGTACTCGAGCGCCTTGCCCAGGCCGGCGATGTCTGGATACACCGCTTTGTCCTCGGTCAGCGACTTGTCGATCAAGCCTTTTTTGAGCGCTTCAGCATTGGGCGTGGAGAGCCCCAGTTCGTTGGCGTTTTGGGCCGAGATCTCCGGCCGGCACAGGAAGTCCATAAAGACTTCGGCAGTGTATTTGCTCGGCGCGCCTTTGGGCACGCAATTGTTGTCCTGCCAGACCGTGGTGACATCACCGGGGATGACATAGACAAGATTGGGATTTTCCGAGCGGGCGCCGACGGCGTCGTTGGTGTAGATCATTGAGGCAATGGTGTCGCTGGCGACCAGGTTGGTGCGCGCGCCGGGGCTGTCGGTAAGCGTGTAGTTTACGCGCTTCTTCAGGTCGATCAGCGCCTGTTTGGCCGCGTTGATTTCATCGACGCTCTTGGTGTTGACTGAGAAGCCCTTGAAGCGCAGCGCCATGCCCAGCAGTTCGAACATGTCGTCGAGCAGGCCGAGCTTGCCCTTCAGCTCGTCGGGCCATTCCATGACCTGCTTCCACGATGTGATCGGCTCTTTGACTTTGGTTTTGTCATAGGCCAGGCCGGTGATGCCCCAGTTGTAAGCGACGCTGTATTCGTTGTTCGGATCGAAATACAAGCCCTTGTGGCCGCTATCGATCAGCCCGAAGTTGGGCACATTGGCGTAGTCGATTTTTTCCAACAGACCGCCGCTGGCCATCTTGGCCACCATGTAATCCGAGGGCGAGATGAGATCATAGCCTGGGTTGCCGCCGGCTTTGAACTTGGCCTCCATTTCCTCGTTTGAGCTAAAGGTGTCGACTTTGACGTTGACGCCAAATTCTTCCTTGAACTTGCCCAGAACGGCGTCGGAGTTGTAGCCGCCCCAGGTGTACCAGCTCAGCTCTTTGGCAAGCTTGCTTTTGTCGACCGCAGCCGGGTTGGCCGGCTTTGGCGCGTCCGCGGCTTTGGGTGTGCTGGCGCCGCCGCCACAGGCGATGAGCGCGCCCGACGCCGCGCCGAGCCCGGCGCTGATCTTGAGAAACTGCCTACGGTTCATAATTCTTCTCTCCTTGAAATCCATTCCACTGCACAACACGGCACGGGAGGGAGCCATTCTGCGTGACGCGCGCGCAAGACCTTCCGTTTCACAGGGCACCCTGTGCGGACGGGGATCTAGCGATCGCGGCGTTGCAGCACCTGCGAGATGACGACGAGCATGATCGAAAACGCCAGCATCAGCGTTGAGATGGCGTTAATCTCTGGCGTGACGCCACGGCGGATCTGTCCCCAGATATAGACCGGCAGCGTCTGCCAGCCTTTGCCGTTGACGAAGAATGAGATGACGAAATCGTCCAGCGACAGGGTAAATGCCAGCAACGCGCCGCTGACGATGCCGGGCATCAACAAAGGCAATGTTATGCGTGTAAATGTCAACCACTCGTTCGCGCCCAGGTCCTGCGCGGCTTCTTCGACCGCGCGGTCAAAGTCGGCCAGACGCGCCCGCACGGTCAAGTACACAAACGGCATTGAGAATGCGATGTGCGAGACGACCAGCGTGAACAGCCCGCGCTCGATGCCGATCAACGCGAAGAACAGCAGCAGCGAGATGCCGGCCACGATTTCCGGAATGATGACCGGCATGTAGAGCAGCCCGTCCCAGGCTGCTTTGGCGCGGAAGGCGTAGCGCTCCATCGCCATGGCGGTGAGTGTGCCAATGATGACCGCACCCAGCGTGGAAAGCACCGCAATCAGCAGGCTGGTGCCGGCGGCTTCGATGATGCGCGCATTGTTGAACATGCGCGCATACCAGTTCAACGTGAAGCCCTGCCAGGCCGCGCCGCTGCGCGCACTGTTGAATGAAAAGACGATCAGCACAATGATCGGCACGTAGAGAAACGCAAAAGTGGCCAGCGCGATGGTGGCCAGGCCCAATTTGCCCGGGCTGGGCTTGTCTTTGCCTCTGGGCCGCGGCTTGATTTCGTCGCGGTCGCCGATCAGGATGACAGGAGAATCGGTTGCCATTGGAGTTCGGGGTTGCGCGCGGTGTCAGGCCAGCGTGGTGCGCTCGCCGCGGCTGGAGCGGAAGTAAATCATGGCGGCGATTGTGACGATGATCATCATCACAATTGACATGGCCGATCCAAATGGCCAGTTGACCGATGAGCTGAACTGCTGCGCGATGGAGTAGCCGATCATGTTGGTGCGCCCGCCGCCCATGAGCTCGACCGTGATGTAGGAGCCGATGGCAGGCACAAACGTCAGGATCGAGCCGGCGACCAGGCCGGGAGCAATCAGCGGCAGCATGACGCGCCCGAACGCCCGCAGGGTGTTGGCGCCCAGATCGTTGGCAGCTTCAATCATGGTCCAGTCGAACTTTTCAAGCGAGGTATAGAGCGGAAGAATCATGAAGGGCAGGTTGCCATACACCAGGCCAAGCATAACCGCGCTGGGCGTGAACAGCATGTCCAGGGGCTCCAGGCCGATGCCGCGCAGGGCGACGTTGATCGGGCCGTTGTTGCGCAGCATGAACTGGAGCGCGTAGGTGCGCACCAAAAAGTTGGTCCAGAAAGGAATCATCAGCAGAATCAGCGCAGCGTTGCGGCGCTGCTTGGGCAGGCGAGCCATGTAAAGCGCCGCCGGGAAGGCAATGATCAGCGTGATGATCGTGCTGACAAACGACAACACCAATGAGCGCCAGAACAGATCGACATACAAACCGTCGAGCAGGCGGATCTGCAATCCGTCTTGCGGGCTGACAGAAATGGAGGGGTTGAAACGGATGTCGCCGACGATCTTGCCATAGTTGTCAAGCGAATAGGGCGCAGCCGGGTATCCCTGCGCGTCGCGTGACATGAAGCTGATCACGCTCATCATCAGCAGCGGGATGAGAAAGAATACGACCAGCCAGAAGCCGCCAGGAAACATCAGGCCAAGCAGTTGCAGCGCGCGGCTGCGCCGAATCGTCTGAACCATTTAGAGCGCACCTTCCTCGCGCAGTTCGTCGCGGATATGCAGCGCAATGGACGAAATCAAGTGATACAGCGGATAGGCCAGCGCCGCGTAGATCAACAGCGCGGGCGGGTTGTCCAGATTCACAATCAGCGCAAAGCCGAGCAGCCCCGCGGCCAGGATAAAGCCGCGCTCAAGCGGTTTGACCGCTTGCGAGGATGGGAATCGTACCTGCGTCAGCGTGAGCACCGCGAAGAAGAGCACCATGGCGGCGTTGGCCAGCACCGGCAGATTGAGCACATACATGAACAGCGCCACAACGTTCCAATACGAGGGGAAGCCGGTGAAATGGTTGTCCTTTGTCTTGGCGCCATCGCTGCAGAATCCGTAGGCCGAGCAGACCAACGCAAACAACAGCACCGCCGCCAGCTGTCCGCTGACCAGTTCGAAGCGCCAGATGAAGAAGATCGGAATCAGCGTGTAGGTGAGGTAATCGATGATGTCGTCGAGCTTGCGGCCGTCGAACTGCGGCGTCCATTTTTTGACGTCGAAGCGGCGGGCCATGGGGCCGTCCGTGCCGTCGATGGCCACCGCCAGCAGCAAAATCAGAAAAACTTCGCGCGCGTGACCCTGATAGGCCGCGAGCAGCGCAAGAAATGCGCACGGCAGGCCCAGCGCGGTGTAGGCATGCACAAGCCAGGCACGCACTTTGCTCTGCCGGTCGGATAGGGTGATTCGTCGTTGCATGATGGATATCCTTGGTGTTAGCTGGCCAGAATGAGTGCATTCTCCGGCTTGAATGTGAGCCAGGCCGGTTCGCCGGGCCGGAAGAAGTAATTGGGGTCGAGCGTGCTGTGCGAGTTTTGCTCCCACACATCGAGGCGGTCCTTGTCCAGATCGACGATGACGCGCGTGTCGCTGCCCACATAGGCGATCGAAAAGACGCGCGCCTCATACGTGTTGGGCAGACCCTGCGGCGGATTCTCGACCAGCTGGACTTTTTCAGGCCGCACCGATAACGTGGCTTCGACGCCCGGGCGCAACTCGCCCATGGCTCGTCCGCTGAAACGGCGCCCGCTTGCCTCGATGGTGGCCAGCTCGCCAGCCACCTCGATGACCTTGCCGTCGATGAAGTTGGATTCGCCGATGAAGTCGGCCACAAACCGGCAGTTGGGGCGCTCGTAAATTTCCAGCGGTGTGCCAATCTGCAGCACCTTGCCCTTTGAAAACACCGCGATGCGGTCGCTCATCGTCAACGCTTCTTCCTGGTCATGGGTGACAAAAATAAACGTGATGCCCACATCGCGCTGCAGCGTTTTGAGCTCGATTTGCATTTCCTTGCGCAGCTTGGCGTCCAATGCGCCGAGCGGTTCATCCAGCAGCAGCACTTGCGGCCGGTTGACCAGCGCGCGCGCCAGCGCCACACGCTGCTGCTGTCCGCCGGACATCTGCTTGGGATAGCGCTTGGCCATTTGGGGGAGCCGCACCAGATCCAGCGCCTGCCCCACGCGCTTTTTGATCTCCTGCATCGCGGTGCCTTTCATCTCGAGGCCAAACCCGACGTTCTGCTCCACGGTCATGTGCGGAAAGAGCGCGTACGACTGGAAGACGGTGTTGACATTGCGCTGAAAGGGAGGCGTGTCGCCCGCGTCTTTGCCGTTGATCAGCACCGAGCCGCTGGTGGGCTTCTCAAAGCCGGCGATCATGCGCAGCGAAGTGGTTTTTCCGCATCCCGACGGCCCCAGCATGGCGAAAAATTCCTTTTGCTTTACGGCCATCGAAACGTGGTCCACGGCGATGGCTTCGCCAAATGCCTTGACCACGTTTTTCATTTCAACTGCGGTTTCGCTAGACAAGTTGTGCAATCCTCCGGGTCAGAGTGCTTTCAGAGCTGTGTCAGGCGGCCAAGACTCGCATTGCAGCGGGACTGCAGCCGGCTCGGTGGTGCGGTAGAGCGGCCTCCGAGATTTGTCGGTAAGATTATAGATGTGC
>JANMNW010000397.1:0-4923 GCA_031368515.1 Chloroflexota bacterium | reverse complement strand
AGTGCGAGTTTGCCAGCTGTGCAGCCTGGCCGCCGGCCGCACACACGCAGTGCCTGGAGAAGGCCCGGCCAACGCCGAACTGATGCTGATTGGCGAAGGCCCGGGCCAAAACGAAGATAAACAGGGCCGCCCGTTTGTCGGCGCTTCGGGCCAGTTTTTGACCACGCTCATCGCCGCAGCCGGCTACAAACGCGAGGAAGTGTTTATCACCAACGTGGTCAAATGCCGGCCACCGCATAATCGCGACCCGTTGCCCGAAGAGATCAGTGCTTGCGCGCCATATCTTGACCGGCAGATCGCCTTGATCAACCCGAAGGTGATTGTCACCCTTGGGCGATTTTCCATGGCCCGCTATTTCCCCGGCGCGAAGATCAGCGCCATTCACGGACAGGCAAAAGTGATCGATGGGCGCACGGTCGTGCCGATGTTTCACCCAGCCGCCGCTCTGCACCAGGCCGCGTTACGGCCCACGCTGGAGGCCGATTTCGCGCGCTTAAAACAGATCATCGCAGGCGCTCAAGCCGGCGCCGCGCCGGCTGCGCCCGCATCCGCACCAGACCAACCCGATTCCAAAACCGAAGACAACGGCGGCGAACAGCTCTCACTGTTTTAATGGGACCCCAATGAACCCTTGGATCGTGGCCGCCCGCCTCAAAACCTTGCCTGCATCCCTGGCTCCGGTTTTGGTGGGCAGCGCGCTGGCCGCGCGCGAAGGCGCATTCAATCCCGCCGTGTTTGCCGCGACATTGGCCGCTGCGGTGCTGTTGCAGGTTGGAGCAAACTACGCCAACGATGTCTTTGACTATCTCAAAGGCGCGGACAAGCATCGCGTTGGCCCGCAGCGCGTGACGCAAGCCGGGCTGTTGACGCCGCAGCAAATGCTGCGCGGCACAGCCATGGTATTTGTTCTTGCGGCGCTGATTGGCCTGTATTTGGCAATCGAGGGCGGCTGGCCCATCGTCGCGGTGGGTGTTCTTTCGATCCTGGCCGCCATCGCGTATACAGCGGGCCCCTTTCCCCTGGCCTATCACGGCTTGGGCGATCTGTTCGCATTCGTCTTTTTTGGCCTGGTCGCGGTGACCGGAACGTTCTATCTGCAAACAGGCACAGTCACGCAGCTGGCGGTGTTGTGCGCGCTTCCGACGGCGCTGTTGGTTACTAACATCATCGTGGTCAACAATCTGCGCGACATCGACACAGACCGGACAGCCAACAAGCGCACGCTGGCCGTGCGCATCGGCGACCGCCGCACGCGCCAGGAATATGCCTTGTTTGTGGTGCTGGCCTATGCCGTTCCGCTAGCCTTGCGCCTGGCCGGTCTGATCCAGAGCATCTGGTGGCTGTTGCCCTGGCTCAGCTTGCCCGTGGCGGCCATGCTGGTGCAGGATCTCTTTCGCACTCCGCGCAGCCCGGCCCTCAACCCGCTGCTGGGACGCAGTGCCCAGCTCAACCTGCTTTTTGCGGCGCTTTTCAGCATCGGGCTGTTCTTTTCCTAGAACACATCCCCGGCGCTGCCTTGCGCCAGGCGCGGGGCGACCGGCCATTGAAAGCGTTGGCCAAAGAGTCCCGGTTATCCCAATGTGACATTGGGCGCAGGTATGGCGTGACATTCTGGAATCTCCAGCCGCTTAGAATTTTGGCTGAAAACCCGCGAAAAAATGATACTCTTGTCAAGTCAACACTTTACGCCGCAGGTTCTATGAAGTAGAATCCCTACGCTCTATTTCAAGAGGAGAAACCCTTCTGTGAGTGACGCTCTTCCCGAATCCCAGCCAGAAACCAGCACGCCAACAAGCATTGATGCGCTCGTGCCGCGCATGATGTTGAACGGCAAAGTGACGCGTGCGGAACTGGGTGGGGTATATGTAGATATTGGTGTGGGTGTGGACGGCTTTGTTCATATCTCGCAACTCGTTGGCCCTGCAGACGCTGCCGTGACGCGCGTGGCTGACGCTTTCAAACCCGGTGACGCACTGCAAGTGTACGTGTCGCGCGTCTCTGTCGAGCGCAAACGCGTCGATCTGACCATGCGCAAACCGGCGACCTTCGATTGGTCGAACTTGAAAATCGGCAGCCAGGTGCACAACGTCAAAGTTGTGGCTGTGGAAAGCTTTGGCGCCTTTGTCAATTTCGACGGGCCGAAGGACGGGCTGGTTCCCTTTAACCTGATGCCCAAAGGCCTGCGCCCCAAAGCCGGCGATAACATCGAAACGGTTTGGGTGATCGAGGTCAATGAATCCAAGAATCGCGTCGGCATGACAATGGTCGAGCCGCCCGCGCTTCCGTGGGAAAGCATCCAGCGCGGCCAGGAATTCAAGGGCGTTGTCACGCGCTTTGAACGCAATGGCGCGTATGTCGACATTGGCGCGGAGCGCGAAGGCTTGATCCGCCCGGCTTCCATCGGCGCAGGCTATGCCGATATGCGCACGGTGGTCAGCGAAGGCGAGGAAGTCACCGTCAAGGTGATCAAAGTTGACGCCAGCCGCAAGATCATCGATCTGACGCTGCCCGGCATCAACTCCGAGGAATTCGCGCTGTCGTCCGGACCGGAAGAAACGATCGGCTCTTTCGCCGCCGCCCTCATGCGCGCGCAGAAAGTCGCCAAACGCGCGGCCGCCGTCGCGGCCAAAAACGAAGCGCTGAAAAAGCCCGCTGAGCAGGCCGAGCCTGCCAGCGTGACGCAGATGGCCGAGCCTGCCGCTCAGCCCGTGCAGGACAGCAACCAATAGTTTGTCGATAGTGGGTGGTCCATAGTGAGTGGCAGCGCTATCCACTATCGGCCCCCACATCGGCTTTCTATGGACTTCAACGACGTTGAGCGTGAACGGCTGCGCAAGATCGAGGCGTTGCGCGCCGCAGGCATCGATCCGTATCCCCCCCGCGCGCAGTTCATCAACGAACGCGTGATGGCCGGCGACGCGCACGCGCGCGCCCGCGAACAAGGCAATGCCGACGAGGCGTTGCGCGCCCGTTTCAACCACCCTGCCTCGGCCGTCAACGCCTCTCCCATGGCGGCGGCGATCATGGGCCGTGTCGTGGGCAAGCGATTGATGGGCAAAGCCAGTTTCGTCCAGCTGGAAGACGGCACCGGCAAGCTGCAGATCTACGCCCGCATCGGCGACGATTCACTCAGCAAGGAGTCGTTCGACTTGTTCAAAGAGCTCGACTTGGGCGACTTTATCGAAGCGCGCGGCGAGCTGTTCATCACCAAGACCAACGAGCCCACGCTGCGGGTGGCGGCCTGGAACATGCTGGCGAAAGCCATCAGCCAGCTGCCGATCGCCAAGGAAGAGAAGCAGCCTGACGGCAGCGTGGTGCGCTACAGCGCCTTTAGCAGCCCGGAGCTGCGCTACCGGCAACGCTATGCCGACCTGGCCGTCAACCCCGAAGTGCGCGAGGTGTTTATCCTGCGCGCCAACATCATCAAGGCGATCCGCGAGTTTCTGGACGCGCACGGCTTTCTCGAAGTCGAGACGCCGGTGCTGCAGCCGCTCTATGGCGGCGCGGCGGCGCGCCCGTTCACCACGCATCACAATCAGCTTGATCAGGATCTGTATCTGCGCATTTCATTTGAGTTGTACCTCAAGCGACTGGTGGCCGGCAACATCGAGCGCGTCTACGAGATCGGCCGCGATTTTCGCAATGAAGGCGTGAGCTTCAAGCACAACCCCGAGTTCACCATGCTTGAGTTCTACGCCGCATACATGGACATGTATGCGGTGATGGATCTGACCGAGGCGATGCTGCAATACATCGCGCGGCGGGTGCTGCCGCCCGAAGCCAACGGCACCACGCAGTTTCGCGGCCATGCCGTCAATTGGCTGCAGCCGTTCAAGCGCCAGACCTTGCGCGAGGCCATTCTGGAGAAAACCGGCGTCGATTATGCGCTCTTTCCGGATGTTGAATCGCTCAACGATGAAGTGATTCGCCGCAAGCTGTTGAAGCCCGAAGCCGTCGTCGGCAAACCGTGGGGCAAGGTGATCGATGCGCTAATCGGCGACTACGTCGAGAAAGACTTGATCGGTCCCACCTTTCTCTACGAGTATCCGCGCGACATCTCGCCCTTCGCCAAGAGCAAGCCCGATGATCCGAACACGGTCGAGCGCTTTGAAGGCTTTATCGGCGGCGCAGAAATTCTCAACGCATTTTCGGAGTTGAACGATCCGGTCGACCAGCACCAGCGCTTTGTGGCTGAGAGCGTCAATGCGGGCGAAGGCGAGGCCAACCCGGTGGACGAGGACTATGTGCAGGCGCTGCGCTATGGCATGCCGGTGTGCGGCGGTTTTGGCATGGGCATCGACCGCCTGGTGATGATGTTTGCCAACAAGGACAACATTCGCGAAATCATCCTCTTTCCGCACTTGAGAAAGGAAGAGTAGGGAAGTCCCGAGTCGACAGTCCCGAGTCCCGCGCATAGGTATGGCGTGCGCAGGACTCGGGACATGCATAAGAATGCTTCCTGAATTTCGCGATCCCGCCCTGCTCAAACGCGCGTTGACGCATCGCTCGTATTTGAACGAACACGTCGCCGCGCCCGATGAAAAAGACAACGAGCGCCTGGAATTTCTGGGCGACGCAGTGTTGGATTTCATCACTGGCGCCTGGCTATTCAATACTTTTCCAGATTTGGACGAGGGTCGCCTGACCACGTTGCGCGCGGCGCTGGTGCGCGTGAGCACTCTGGCCGAGTTCGCCCGCGAGATGGGCTTGCCGGAGCTGATGCGGCTGGGCAAAGGCGAAATTGACACCGGCGGCCGCAACCGGGCCAACATCCTCATCACGGACGGCGCGCCGACCGACGAGCTCTGGCGGACGCAGTGCCGCTCGGGCGGCGAATGCCCCTACGCGACGCCCACCGACACCGCGATGACCATGGCGATGACGGGCCCCACCTCGCCCGGCGTCCGCACCTACGTCCTCGCC
>JANMNW010000117.1:0-4108 GCA_031368515.1 Chloroflexota bacterium | reverse complement strand
CCTTTGGAACCTGGGCTTGCCTCCTTGCAAATTTGTCACGCCAGCATACACAACAAACGTGGCCACGCTATTTGCAGGCTACCTCCATTTATCTTGGCTCAAATTGCCCCGATCTTGCTCAAATATCTCGGCCCCTAACACCGAAGGCGCTTTGCTGTTCCCGTGCCGGCTAGTTGCGTCCTGCGACACTGCGTTGGCGCACAGTGTTCACAACAGTCAACTGTAGTGGCTACGAACGTCATCCGGGCCGCAAAATGCGCATTTTCGGCCCCTGGCGCCCGTCATCCGAACCCGCGACAATGGACCGATGCTGCGGGTCACGACTCTCATCTCTCATCTGCTGCGATCGCTGATCAACCGGCTGGAAAAGTGGTTGTTCGGATATCTCCACCCTTCCCGGGCATCGCTAGTGCTTGCGACGCTGAGTGACCTGACACGGACTCGCGCCGAACTCATCACTGAGAACGCTTTGCTGCGGCACCAGCTTGGGATCCTGCGTCGGCAGGTCAAACGGCCGCAACTGACGAAGGGCGATCGTGTCGGGCTATTGTTCTGGGCCAGCCGCTTGGCCCACTGGCGGCAAGCGATACTGATCGTCAAGCCCGAGACGCTGCTGCGTTGGCATCGCGAAGGCTTTCGACTGTTTTGGCGGTGGAAGACCAGAGCAAGAAAGGTGCGTCCGCGCTTGCCACAGCCCACCATCGATCTGATCCGGCGCATGGCAACAGACAATCTGCTGTGGGGCACAGAGCGGATCCGCGGCGAGTTGCTCAAAGTCGGTATCCACGTCGCCAAACGCAGCATCCAGAAATATCTGCGTCGGCTGCGACCGAAGCCGGCGCCGAGTCAGACTTGGGCGACGTTCGTGAAGACGCATGCGGCAGATACCTTCGCCTGCGACTTCCTGCTGGTTGTGGACGTGTTCTTCCGTCACCTGTATCTGTATTTCATCATCGAGCTGGGAACCCGTCGGATCGTGCATGTTGATGTCAGGAGTGCGCCGAACCAGACCTGGGCGGCTCAACAATGGCGGGAGGCAACGCCGAATGGGGCAGTTTCACGGTTCGTCATCCGCGACAACGACAGCAAGTACGGTCACGAGTTCGATCAGACCGTGAATGCGTCGGGCACGAAGGTGATCCGCACGCCGATTCAGGCACCCAGAGCGAACGCAGTGTGCGAACGATTTCTGAAAAGTGTGCGCTGCGAGTGTCTGGATCACTTGCTGATCCTGAACGAACGGCAGCTGCTGCGGGTGGCACAGGCTTATGTCACCTACTTCAACCATGCGCGACCGCACCAAGGCATCCGGCAGCGGATTCCCTGCGGTGGTGCAGCCAGGGCGTCACCAGCAAAGGGCAGGGTGGTTGCGACGTCGGTGCTCAACGGACTCCATCACGACTATCGACTAGCGGCCTGAAAACGGCGCGGATGACGTGCGTAGCCATCACAAAGGTCAAATAGCCAGAACAGGCCGACCAGCGCCGTTTTGAGTTGCCAAACTCCAGTAAACAAAATCAGTTGAGGACACCTAAATGAACAACGCCATACATGACACAGAGCAGATATCAAAACCACAAGAAACGGGGGCACCAAGCCTATCCGCCCTCATGACGCGTGAGCGTTGGATTGAAGTCGGACGCATCCTGCTCACCGGATTGATCGCGTTACTCTACTGGCAACAGTTGGTGCCGGTGCAAATCCTTTGGGTGGCTGTCGCCATCGGATTGTATCCACTCGCTAAAAAAGGCTTTCTCGACCTCATCCATGAGCGCAAAATCGGCACCGAGATTTTCGTCACCGTGGCCACGCTGGTCGCAGTGCTGGGTGGTGAAACAGTCGCCGGCGCGGTGTTGATGGTTATTATCCTTATCGCTGAGTTCATCGCTGAATTGAATACCGACCGCGCTCGCGCTTCCATCAAGTCGCTGATTGGCTCAGTGCCGCAGATCGCCCTCGTGCGTGGTACCGGAGATGAGCGAAGCGTTCCTATCGCTGAATTACGGGTGGGCGATGTGGTGCTGGTGCGCGCCGGGGAGAAGATTCCCGTTGACGGCAAAATTGTTGGCGGCGCGGCTTCCATCAATGAGGCACCGATCACCGGCGAGAGCCTGTCCAAAGAAAAAAGTGCGGGTGCTTCCGTGTTCGCCGGCACGATTGTCGAAGCGGGCGCGCTGGATGTGCAGACCGAGAAAGTCGGCAGCGATACCACCTTCGCCCGCATCATCGCGCTGGTCGAAGGGGCCGAATCCGAACAAGCCCCTGTGCAAAAACTCGCCGACAAAGTGGCGTCGTGGCTCATTCCAATCGTTTTCATCTTTCTCATCGCGGTATATCTGGTCACGCACAATGTGCGAACCATCGTCACCCTGATGATTTTCACTTCGCCCGCCGAATTAGGCCTGGCGACGCCCCTCGTCATGATCGCCGCCATCGCCCGTGCCGCGCGTAGCGGCATCCTGATCAAAGGCGGCATCTATCTGGAATCACTGGCCAAAGTGAATGTGATGGTCTTTGATAAGACCGGCACCTTGACGGCCAACAAACCCAATGTAACGCGGGTTGAGTTGCGCGACGCGACGTTTTCCGAAAGTAAATTGCTGCGCCTGGCCGCCGCTGCCGACCGACGTTCGGCTCATCCTCTGGCGGAGGCGGTCGTGGATTATGCAGCCCAGCAGAATATCGCCGTGCCAGAGGTGGATGCCTATGAACAATTGCGCGGGCGGGGTGTGAAAGCTACTGTCTCCGGGAAAGCGGTGTTGGTAGGTAATCCAGCGCTACTGCGGGAAAATGGCGTGGTTCTTTCCGACGCATTAGAGACGGGCAGCGAGACACCGATTCATGTGGCTGTAGATGGAAAATTGGCGGGGATTATTTTTATCGCCGATACGTTGCGACCAGGTGCACGAGAGACACTGGCAAAATTGAAAGCCACCGGAGTGAAACGCATCGTGATGCTGACCGGTGACAACGCAGCAACGGCCCAAGCGGTCGCGTCGGGTCTGGGCGTGGACGAAGTGCACGCCGACTTGATGCCCGAAGACAAAGTCACGATCATCGCAGGGCTTCAAAAGCAAGGCTACCGCGTGGCGATGATTGGCGACGGCATCAACGATGCACCGGCCCTGGCTCGTGCCGATGTCGGCATTGCGATGGGCGGCGGCGGCACACAAGCGGCACTCGAAGCCGCAGATGTCGCCTTGATGACAGACGATTTAGCCAAAATCGTCGGCGCCCGCGCCATCGCCAGACGGGCTTACCGGACTATTCAAGAGAATCTTTTCGTCGGTGTCGGTGTGGTTCACGTCTTAGGCATTATGGCGGCTTTGCTGGGTTTGATCGGCCCCATTGAGGCTGCCATTATTCACCTGGGACCGGACGTTTTGGTGTTCTTGAATTCCGTCAAACTACTACGCGTTCGCATTGAAGGCACCTAATCCATCGTATGAGACGATGGCGCGAACGGATTAGCAATACTGGAGTTTGGCAAATCAGACAGTCGGCAGCCGACCTGAGCTGACGCTGTATTTGTGAGCAAAAAACATGGTTTGACGTAACCTAGAGTTGTTCAACGACTCGGGAAACACCAATCCATGCCAATCCCCATTGTCCAACATAGTGCCGATCTGTGCAACTTCCTGTTGCCGCTGCTGGTCGGCCTGAACGCGTTCCAGCAGCTGTCCTGGCTACATCGGATTATCCGCGGCCAATTATGGCTCATCAAGCTGGTCTGACGGGTTTTGAGAGCCAATCTTGCCAGCGAGAATGGCAGCCATGCCCATTCCTGGCGTAACCGCAGTCGCGCAGAAGATCGCCACCCGCATCGACGATCTAGTTCACAGAATCGTCAGAGCTGTGCTTCGGCCAGCACTGGCATCAACTCTGGCAACAGCTGTTCTCGACCTGTCGCGCAGCAAGGCCGATCTGATCGCCGAAAACGCGCTCCTGCGGCACAAGTTGGCTGTACTGGACACGCTTTGTCAATAGGGTGCGCCAACTACAGGCGTGCGGCAATAGCGACGCTGGCGGCTCACTTGCCGTCCGTCGGCACTGCGTGTTTGCCCAATCGCGCTCGTCCATCCCTCACACGGACCCACTTCAACGAAGA
>JANMNW010000116.1:0-7436 GCA_031368515.1 Chloroflexota bacterium | reverse complement strand
AGATCCGCTGCCGACAGGCCAATTCTGTTGTTCAAAGAGCTGGTAGTTGATGTGCGCGCGGCGTGCTGCAAAGTAGTTCAAGTGTTCGTTGAGTATCTCAGCCTGTTTTTGTCAGTATTTGCGTTTGAACCAATACCCTGGTGCAGTTTACGCAAATACTGACATCCCATTCAGCCAGCGCGACGCTTTTTTTAGCATCTCATTCTCGACCGTCAAGCGTCCAATCACCTGCTCCAGTTCCGCCACGCGCTCTTCATGCTCGCGATCGGGTGCAGCCACTGTAAACACTTGTGGCGCATTGCGCAAAAACGCCGCGCGCCATTCATATAGCATCCCGTCCTTGATGCGCTCCTTGCGTGCGATCTCCGCCACGCTGCGCTTGCCAGTCAAGATCTCAAGAACCAACTGCGCCTTTTGCTCCGCACTGAATTTTCGACGAGCCCTGCTTGCCATCACTTCACACTCCTGGCGCATATCTTTGCAGCACCGCGTGCTCCGGCTCCAAGCAGATTTTTGGCCGCAACCCGACTGCACAGATTCTGTCAAATATTGTTGGGTGGGTCAAGGGCGAAGCAACGGCGGCATAGCCGCCTTGCTGAGAGCGAAGCGATCCCTTGACGCGCCCAACGATTTTAGACAAAAACTTTACAACCGAGTTGTCGCCAATGCTTGCTACTTGGCCGTGTGCTGATATGCGTTTTCTCCGTTAGCAGTGGCTCCAGTTTTTCGGAGTCAGGACAACCACTACGACTGCGCTTTCGATTGTTCCGCGACACCTTTTACCAAAAGCCAAAGGGGAAATACCAATTCAAGAAATGCGAGCGAGCCAATCACCGTAAAGATCGCTTTGTATTGGGGCAGAAGCACGTTCCCAAAACTCTGGGTGAAATAGAACACAGCGACAAACACCAACACGACGCCCACAAACCTGGGCATGAAGCCCGACCGATACACCAAATACCCAAGCACCAAGAGATGCAGGCCAAAAAACAGCCCCCAAATCAGCACCCCATACTCATGCGCAGAGAGAGATAGCGACACCAGCGCATGTAACTGATCGGGTTCAAACCCGGTCAAGTAACCCGCTCCGCTCAACAGCAGCAGCACCAAAAAATGGTTGAGTAGATTGACTCCCTGCATAACGGTCATCGCCAGCCGGGCAAACACCGCAACCAGCGCAAGCGTTTTGCTAACCGGTTTGATGAGCACATAGACCAGTGCGCAAAGCACGATTTCAATCAAGAAAATGATTGCATCGCTCGTAATAGCCAAACGGAATAGGGACTCTGAAGCCACAATATTTTTGGCTGTCGTTGTGGCATCTCCTGGCACAATCAGCGTGGAGGGAACATACAACATGCTAAACGGCGCCAACACAACGGTGATCAGGATCAGTAGCCCTGTAGCGCGTGCGGTCTGTTTGAGCGAATTCATGTCTTCTTGGATGGTCATGGTTTTTCTCGGTTTTGATTTGGTTTATTGGCCCTCGTCAAGAGACTGTGGGCGTTTAAGGGTTAACGCGTTGGCGTCGGTCAGCCTGAACAGGCTCGGAGGCGATTGCAGGCGAGTTAAATCCTTTGACGATCAACCACACCCCCATGAACATCTCCCACAGGCCGCCTGGAATCGAGGAAATATCACCCAGGCCAGACTCCATGACTGCTGACACCATCCCGCACAAAATTACCGCGTATCCAACGAGGCCCCAAGCGGCCAGCCAGCGCGGAACCAGCTTTGCCCGATACAACGTGTAGCAAAGCATCAAACCAGATAGCCCAAGCGTGCTCATGGCGATCTGGTAGGCATACAGCTGTCCTTGTGAGAGCAGCCTGCTTAGGGCTTGAAGATAGGAAGCGTCGGGGGCAGCTGTTTTCAGATACTCGCTACCCAGGGGTATTTGCAGCAGTATGAAAAGTAGCATGATGGCAATGAAGACGGCATCCATGATTCTGGCCGCGAGGTAGCCGACGGCAATGCGCTCGTTGTGCTGCTTCAGAATCGGGAACATCAGAACCCCATGCGCGGCATCGCCAGCAACAGCTATCAACCAGAGCACCGCACCTATTGCCACCGTCATGCTGTTAGCAGTAAGCGTGGCAAGGTGATTGGGTACACCAAGAATGGATTGGATGAGCATCATCCCTACAATGCCTACAGCAAACCCTGCCAGATACACCACCCCCACAACGCTTGCAGTCGTTCTATATCTATTCGTTTCTACATTGGTAGTCATTGTATTTTCCCTTTTGAAAAGGACTGGAGCTGATTGACAATTACTGAAACCCTTGATCGGGCTTCGCACGATTGAGCGAGAGCAAGGGCAAGCCCAAGGTGAGTGGATTTGACCTTACTGTGCATCGGTTGTGACTACGTCGAGATTGGCGGCATTGATTTCCCGATGGCGGCCGTGTGCATGAGCGCCGAAGGCGTCCGGCAGCCAACAATCGCCGGGGCCTCGTGGATCAACGCGTCGTTCTCGATTGCTGCCACCATGAACAAGGCGAAGTCCACGCGGCGAGTGATGTTGCTCTTGAGAATGGGGTCACCTACGTGCTGGCTCCACACGGGCAGGCCCTGACTCTCGCCCTCTTCAAGATCACTGCCGCGCACGACGGTCCACCGCGTGTCGCTGGCGAACACCCGCCGGCACGCCTCGACCTGGTCGTCCAGATCGGCAAAGTGAGCAAAACGTGCGATCGGGCCGAAGACCTTCACAAGCGCCTTGAGCTTCCACGAATACACGTCCTTGCCGTCGCGTGTGATGTGCCACCCACACGAAAAAACGACACGCGCATCTGCAGGCGCGTGGTCGAGCACCGCCTGGGCCGTTCCTGTCGAGTATCCATGCACACCTCGCGGGACTAGCACGACGAGTACCCCATCGCATCCCGAGACTGCCCTCTTGATGACCTCGGCGTCGTCCGTCGCTCCCGAAACGATGGTGATGCGCCCCTTGAACGTGTTGAGCTTTTCTACGCTTTCCGCCCGACACACGCCAACCACCTCGTAGCCCCGATCCAGAGCGTGCTGCACCATGTATTGCCCGAGCTTCCCAGAAGCCCCGACGATGCAAACCTTCATCGTTCTCGGAGCCCCCTGAGTTCGAACGTCGCCTTCAACTGGCCGCCAGCGGAGCCGTTCTTCGCCGGTATTAGTCGCTCCTTCCTTGATCATCATATTTCTCCTTTTTTGCAAACAGTATTGATTCAGGGTTTCACATCTGACGCGTCAGCCGGGCCGGGTTCAACGCGCATGACCGAGAGCAGGGGCATTGCCAAATCACGAACCTTTTTTAGCAACCTGTGCAATGCGGCCTGATCGGCGATCGGTCCGGATAAAAGCGTATGGTCGTTCGCCTCTAGCGTGAGAGTCAGGCCTTCAAACCAGTCTGCCCATTGGTCATTCAGGTGCCCCATGAGGCGAATTTCGTAGCGCCATGGCGTGTCATGCGTTTCGGCGGTTGCGTGTGATTCACTCATTGACGCGAAGATACGAATGAATGGGGTGAGGCGTCATCACCACATGTGGTGATTAAGGTGATGATTGATGAGAATGGATCAGTGAGAAAAATAAAAAACCCGGGCTGGTGACTTGGCAAACCGGCCCGGACTGAGGTTGAGATTAGGGTGGACGTTTGCGCGTTTATTTATACAAACCGAGTTGCTCCGCGCGGTGGACAGCCGCCCGGCGCTTGTTCACTCCAAGTTTTTCATAGATGTTTTTGGTGTGGGTGCGCATGGTGTTCAGCGATACCCCGAGTTCGCGGGCAATTTCTGGGCCTCCCAATTCGGTTCTGAGCAGCCGAAGCACATCAAGCTCACGTTCGCTGAGTGACTCATTGGCCCATTCTGGTTGCGCCATTAGTGGCTGAGTGATGGGCGTTTGGCCTCCAACATTCCCAAAGGCTCCCCGCAATTGGCTCACATAGTTTGGCGCAATGCCCTGTTTCGCCGCAGCTTGCAACAGTGCCGCCATGGGTAGGCCTTCGTCTACGAAAATTCGGACGTAGCCCTCTGGCTCTGCCAGCTTCAATGCCCGTTCCAGAGGCACAAGCGCAGCTCGAATGCCGGCTAGTGTCGCATGTGCGAGCGCTTGAAGCACCAAGACTTCAATTACGCTTCCCGTCCGCCCCCCTGCTTCCGCCGCTTGCAGGAGTCGCGCTAACAATTTCACAGCGTCGCGGATTGAACTCTCTACCCGATCCTGTTGATGTTGGGCGATGAGCACTCGCGCCAGGGTGATGTGTTCGAACTCACGCAAGTAGCTGAGGTCATCCTCAACAGACAGCCCCCGCTCGCGCACCCAACCAAGGGCCTTGGTCAACCTGCTTTGCGCAAGCCACACCCGCGCCTTCATCGCCGCAATGGGGCGCGCGTTAGGGACAGGCCCCCGTGAATACAGGCGCTCTGCTTTGTTGAGCAGGTCGAGTGCGTCATCCAGATCACCGTGCACCTGTTTAATGCGCGCCTGAGCCAGACACAAGCGATACGGCCAATCCGGTAATGCGGCTGATTCGCCTAACGCTTGACTTTTTAGCAAGTACGTTCTTGCGGATTCCAGATCGCCTTGCTCACGGCAAAGCTCACTTAATCCCAAAGATAAATCCGCTGTTCCCTGCAATACAAGCTCATCCTGCGCCGCAACAAGCTGCAAAGCCTGTTCATATGTGCTGATGGCCTCATGAAGACGGCCTTGTGCGATTCTGATATCGGCGAGCCCATAGACACCACTGATCGCGAACAGAATATTGCCAGCCTTCTGAAACCCTGCCATGCTTTCGGTCAGCGCTCGATGGGCTGCCTCCAGGTGGCCGTTCGCCCAGTAGGCCAGACCCAACAGTGCGGCGGCTGGACCACGCCCAACATAGTCCTCCATAGGAAGGAGGTCGAGTGCCCGCTGAGCGTGTGTCACCGTGCCGGTCACATTACCGAGCGCCATGGCATGGTAGGCACGAGCCGTGGCGATGGACGCGGGAAGCGACTGATACTCGTCTTGGTCTACAACCACCCTTTCAGGTGCGGGGGGCGTCGTCTCCAACCACCGTTCGGCGTCACGCAGCCGGATCTCAGCTGCCTCCAATTGGCCGGTATTGAGTAATTCCCAGGCATACCCAAGGCTCAGCACAGGCCTAGTGCGAACCAGTCTATCTGGTAGAGCCTTCATCCAGCCAAGCGTCGTGGCCGATCGAAAATAACTCCGATGCATGACCGGCCATTCCTGCTCGACCAAATTCGCCACATGCTCAAAGTTACTGGCGGCAAGCGCGTGGCGGATTGCATCGGCCAATAAACCGTGGTGTTCGCACCACTGGCTGGCACGGTTGTGCAATTCGGTCACACTCGGACTCTCAACCCCCATCTGCGAGCCACTGTTCTGGCGCAATCGCTGTCGCAGCAATTCCGCGAAGAGATGATGATATCGATACCAATGACGTTCGTTGTCCAAGGGGATTAAGAAGAGATTGGCGTATTCAAGATACTCCAGTGTCTCTTGCCCAGAAACAGATGCATCAAGCAGAACTGCATCACAGAGCGGCCCGCATAGGCGGTCGAGGATCGAGGTGCGCAGCAAGAAAGTCTGGACACTCACAGGCAGCCGTTGCAGGACTTCTTCAACCAAATAGTCCACTACAAAGTGGTGACTGCCGGTGAAAGATTGAATGAAAGCATGAGGGTCTTGATACTCCTGCTGCGAAGCCGCCCCTTGCAGGGCCAAAGCGGCCAGTTGCAGACCTGCAACCCAACCTTCGGTGCGGGTTTCGAGTGCAGCAACATCAACCGCTGAAATGCCGAGGTTCATCACTTGGTTGAGAAATTCATCCGCTTCAGTGCGAGTGAAACGTAGATCTGTGACTCGCAACTCGGTCAATTGATTGCGGACGCGCAGCCGAGCGAGTGGCAGATCCGGATCCTCACGAGTAGTGAGCACCAGGTGCATCTTGGGCGGCAGATGCTCTATCAAGAAAGTGAGGGCTTTGTCAATCGGTTTGGAATCTATGGCGTGATAGTCTTCCAGAACAAGGATGAAAGGGTCCGAGACGGAGCTGATTTCATTGAGCAGGAAGGTCAATATCGATTCGGTTGGCGACGGTCGAGGCGATTCCAGCACCCGTAGCACTCCAACCCCAATGTTTTTCACAATCGTCTGCAACGCATTGACAAGTCCAACTAGAAAGCGAGTGAGCTCGTTATCCCCTTCGTCGAGCGACAACCACGCAACCGGTCGTTTGCAATCAGCCACCCACTCGCTGACCAATGTGCTTTTGCCAAAGCCAGCAGGGGCTGAGATAAGCGTGAGTTTTCGATGCAAGCCCCCGTTCAAGCGCTCGACCAGTCGGGTGCGATTGACAAAATTGGGTGGCGGGGCAGGGAAATACAGCTTGGTGGCCAACATTGGCGTTGACATAGGCCATTTGCGCACACCAGATTGACCTTGCGTGCGCTGCCGTAAGCATATCACCTGCTTAATGCTACTACTGGACGTACCCGGTTTGGTTGTTCGCCAAATCGGTTCTTCTGCACATTTGGTGAAGCGTGGCATTGTGGTGGCTACGAACGTCATCCTGGCCGCAAAACGGGCATTTTCGGCCGCTGGCACCCGTCATCCGAACCCGCGACAATGGACAGATGCTGCGGGTCACGACTCTCATCTCTCACCTGGTGCGACCACTCATCAACCGGCTGGAAAAGTGGCTGTTCGGATACCTACTCCCGTCCCAGGCACCGCCGATGCTATCAACGTTGGGCGACGTCACACGGACTCGCGCCGAACTCATCGCTGAGAACGCCTTGCTGCGGCATCAGCTGGGGATTCTGCGCCGTCAGGTCAAACGTCCGCAACTGACGAAAGGCGATCGTGTCGGGCTGTTGTTTTGGGCCAGCCGATTGGCCCACTGGCGACAAGCATTGCTGATCGTCAAACCCGATACGCTGCTGCGCTGGCATCGCGAAGGCTTTCGACTGTTTTGGCGGTGGAAGACCAGGGCAAGAAAGGTGCGTCCGCGCTTGCCGCAGCCCACAATCGATCTGATCCGGCGCATGGCAACAGACAATCTGTTGTGGGGCGCAGAACGGATCCGCGGCGAGTTGCTCAAGGTCGGGATCCACGTCGCCAAACGCAGCGTCCAGAAATATCTGCGTCGGCTGCGACCGAAGCCGGCGCCGAGCCAGACTTGGGCGACGTTCTTGAAGACGCACGGGGCGGACATTTTCGCCTGCGATTTCCTGCCGGTTGTAGACGTGTTCTTCCGTCACCTGTATCTGTATTTCATCATCGAGCTGGGAACACGTCGGATCGTGTTAGGGGCCGAGATATTTGAGCAAGATCGGGGCAATTTGAGCCAAGATAAATGGAGGTAGCCTGCAAATAGCGTGGCCACGTTTGTTGTGTATGCTGGCGTGACAAATTTGCAAGGAGGCAAGCCCAGGTTCCAAAGG
>JANMNW010000114.1:0-18484 GCA_031368515.1 Chloroflexota bacterium | reverse complement strand
GACTTCAGCTTGTCGCCTTCCCACACGGTGAACTCCTTGGACAACTTGCGCATCTCGTCCCAGGTCTTCGGAAAGTCCGCCCGTGTCATTTTGATGCCCTTGCTTTCAAACACCTTTGGCACAAAATACATTGAATATGCGGAGGCGGAAACCGGCAGGCCGTACGTCTTGCCGTTAAACTGACAGCTGGATAACACGCCCTCAGGCCAATTTTCAACCTGCGAATTTTCAGACGCCTTCATCAGGTCATCAAGCGGTTCAAGCGCGCCGCGCACACCAAGCGAGGCTGGCGAATCCCAGATGATCGACACATCTGGCGGATTGCCGGCCGCGATGCGAGCGAGGAAGATCTCCGTGAAATTCTGATCGCCCGCACCACACTGCGCGCTTCCAACCTTGACGCCGGGGTTTTCGCTCATAAACGCTTTGGCGATGTCGCTAAAGCTTTGGCAGTAGCGCGCCGATCCACCCGGGGTCCAAAACGTAACTGCATCCGGTTCGTTTTCGCCAATGGTGCGCTGCGTCGGCACCGCTTCCGGTTCAGCCGGCTTGGGCTCTTCAGCTTTGGTGGCTTCAGGCGCAGCCGTGGGCGCCTCTACTTTTGGCGCTTCGGCCTTGGGCGCTTCGGTTGGCGCAGGTGCAGGCGTGGCCTGTGCGCCGCATGCGGCCAACAGCGCCGCGCCGCCGCCGGCGCCGGCCATCATAAGAAATCGGCGTCGATTGAGTTCAGTCGTCTTCTTGCGTGGGGTGGTCATCTGGAAATCCTCCGGTGAGCTAGGGGTCGATAGGTTCTCGGTACATTCCACGTTGACTCAACATGGTGTTGAAGTCTAGAGGTATAGACCAATTTATCCCAGCTTCCGAAAATGTCAAGTCCTGAAACACGACGAGCCGCCTCGGTTCCTCAAAGACTTGTCAGCGCCACGGATGGCAGTGCAGGCATTGCCCAAGGGCGTTGCGGAAAACAACAAATGCCGCATCCCCTTTACAGCTCCCCTATAAGCTGCAAAAAGAATGCGGCACGTTCGTGTACTAAAGCGTCTCAACCCATTGCCGCAATTGACCTTTCAACGCGTCAATATTGGCTTGGTATTCTTTTATCGCGCGCACCAGATCGGCCACGCTGTCTTCAACTGCGATTGCAACCGACATCGGTTCCCCCGCGACGATAATCGCGCGCTCGCTAAGGATCTCCGGCTCCGGCTCTACCATGCGGGCGGGCTTGGCCTTGGTCGTGCCATGTGCTGCTCGCAACCATGCATCCAAAGTAATGGTCGTGATGCCCTGGTCTTTACAAAACCCCATTTTGGACTGAGGCTTGGTTTTGCTCAAGTTTGCTTGCCACAATTTGATCATTGCGGCCTTCTGTACATCTGTATATCTTTTTCCGTATGCGTTTTTCTTCTTGGCCAAAATATATGCTCCTTGGCAGGAACTTCAATAGCTTCGGTACACTTTGCAATAAAACTGACCCGTGGTCAGCTATACTGTTTAGTCAACTTAACTAATGCACTCAAGTATACAACATAAAGCAAGACATGGCATAGTCACAATAATATTATGAGAGCGCGATTGTTACTTCAAATTGCGCCTGCCAGATGCTGACGCGCTTTACCCAAGATTTATCGAGCACTTGAAGGCAACTGCGAGTTTAGGAGGCGCGGTACAAAACTGGATTGAGCGGCGAGTTCACAACTTCGCCAATTTGCGCGCCCGGCATCCACGTGTCCCAGTCATTTTGCTGATTTTTGTTCTTTGGCGCCGTCAGGCGAATGCCGTCTTCCATGAAAATGATCGTCATGACTCGGCGCGGCAACGTTGACATATTGGGACCGGCGCGGTGAAAAGTCCAACCGCAATGGAAGCTGATTTCTCCCAAATCAAATGGATTTTCATCCAGCGCATAATTCATATTCTTGAGTGAATACTGAATTTGCTTTTCACTTTCGTCGCTGATGGCAAGGTGGCGGCCCTCCTCGAATTTTTGGCTGCCCACGCTAAATGCCAGCGGGCCCATCTCCATCGGCGTCGCTTGTAATGGAATCCATGCCGTGACGGTATTCGAATTGCTCAACGGCCAATAATACTGATCGGCATGCCACGGCGTAAACCCGCCGCTGGGTTCTTTGTAGAGCGCCTGGTCGTGATACATGCGAACGCCGGCAACGCCCATAAGCTCGGCGGCAATGCGCGCAAGCCGCTTGCCAAACACAAACTCGCGCACCAGATCGCTTTGCCGCCACAAGTTCATGATTTGCAGAAACGCCTTCTCATAGGTGCTGCGCTCATCCATCGGCTTGTTCTGCGTGTTCAAGCGAATCACCTGCGCGGTGATTTCGTCGCCATAGTACGCAAGCGCATCGGGCGGCAGCACTGACTTTAGTTTGACATAGCCATCGCGGCGAAAGCGCGCAATATGATCGGGCTCAAGCGCAAAAGGAGCGTCAATCGCATCGCGAATGAAAGCGGGTGTGGGTTGTATCGAGGTATACATGGCGTTTTGAATCCTGGCCCGGCATTGTATTGCACCGCCGCCCGAGGCGGGCCTGGCGCCAAACCATTAGAATGCGTTCAATCGGTCTGCGCCAGGGCAAAGCGCCGTTAAGGCGTGACCGCATGGCGCCAGGGACGTTGCGGGCATTTCACAGCCGGCACAACTTGGCTCTGGAGCGGGCACAGAAACAGCATGGACATTCTGAACAACCTCTATCAATCCGCAGCTGCGGCCATTGGCCCATTTGTGCCCGCTTTGCTTGGCGCGCTGCTGATGCTGATCGCCACGATTGTGCTCTCGCGCCTGTTACGGACGGCCATCAACCGCCTCGGTCAGCGCACCGGCCTTGATCAGCGCTTGAAAAGCCCCGGCATCACGCGAATGCTGTCGGAAATCGTCTATTGGTTTGTGTGGCTGCTGGCGCTGCCGCTGATACTCGGTCCGCTCGGATTAAGCAGTGTGCTGGAGCCCATCACCGCGCTGACCAACCGTGTGATGGGCTTTTTGCCCAGCCTGTTCGGCGCGCTTGCAGTGATGGGTATCGGGTTCATCGTGGCGCGCATAGTCCGAATGATCGTCACCAATCTGCTGACGGCGGCGGGTTCGGAAAAATTGGCAGAACGGCTTGGCATGGCCAGCGCCTTTGGCGCCAACGGCCTGGCCGGAACGATCGGCACCCTGCTCTTCGTGCTGATCCTGCTGCCGGTCATCGCAACCGCTTTGCAGCCGCTCGGATTTGATGCGGTGGCCAAACCGGTGACCGCCCTGATCGACACCATTATGGGGTTGCTGCCCAAGCTGATCGGCGCCGGCATCATCATCGTGTTCGCCATCGTCATCGGCCGCATCGTCGCCGATCTGGTCAGCAGCATTCTGGCCGGCGCAGGCGCCAACAAACTTGGCGGCGCGCTCGGCCTCGGCAAAGATGCAAAAATCGCAGGCCGCACACCGGCAGAGCTGGCGGGCACGCTGGTCTTTGGCGCGATTCTGATCACAGCGCTGACTCAGGCAGCCGATGTCATCGGCGTGGACGTGCTGCGCGCAGTCATCGGCGATATCGGCACAGTGGCGGCGCACATTGTGTCCGGGCTCTTCATCATCGGTATCGCTTTGATTCTGGCCAACGCCGTCGCGCGCGGCATCGCAGGGTCAACGATCTCCAATGCCCATGTGCTGGCGGTGGTCGCACGCGGCGCAATTCTGTTCTTCGCAATTCCGCTCTCGTTGCGACAAATGGGCCTGCCGACAGAAATCGTCACTCTCGGCTTTGGCCTTGTGATGGGCGCAATCACCATTGCCGTGTCCATAGCCTTTGGCATTGGCGGTAGGCACGCCGCAGCGCGCATCGCCAACCGCCTGGCTGACTCGATGACCCACTCACAGACCGCTCCGAGCGACGCGGCGGCTGATCGCCACTGACGACTCTGTCTTGCGCGGCGGCGAGCCGCGCAACTACTGGCTGATACTCACTTCTGGCATCCCCTTGTCCAACAAGACGCGGTTCAGAAGCCGTAAGTCAAACAGGCCGCTCAGATCGGGCTGGCTCTTGCCGAGAAAGCCCAAGTCAAACGCATGCTGCGCCTGCTGGAAAAGCGTCGGCGCCATCGGCTCATGTGTAAAGTCGATATTGGCAAACGATGAATCGATCACGCGTGCCGGCAACTCTTTGGTTGTGATGCGCTTGATCTCCGCATTTGCCAACGCCTTGGCTTGCGCATTCCGCCCGCCGACAAACGCAATCGCATCGACATGCGCGGCCAGAACGCCGCGAACCCACTCCGGGCGATCGGCCAAAATTGCGGTGCTCGCCACAAGCGCGGTCGTTATGAACCTGCCCGCCGGCCACAGGTTTCGCTCATCAAAAAAGACAATGCCGGCGGCTTCCTGCACCAGACGCGAACCCCAGGGTTCAGATACCCATGCGCCATCGACCTGAGACTGTTGAAACAGTCGAAGAATATCCTGGTTAGAGGTTGGAATAACGGCGACATCGCCGCCCTCGTCTGCCGTCGTCAAACCGCTGCGCTGAATGAAATGCCGCAGCGCCACATCCTGTGTGCCGCCGCGCTGCGGCGTGGCAAGCCGTTTGCCCACAAGATCAGCTGGCGACTGAATGCCTGCGTCCCGCCGCACGACAAACAACGCGCCGCCGCTTGACGCCCCGGCGATGACACGCAGCGCGCGGCCGCGGCTGCGCACATACCCGTTTACGGCAGGGTTAGGTCCAACATAGCCCAGATCGATTTCACCCGCCAGCATCGCTTCGATCAGTGCCGGACCCGCATTAAATGAGATCGTCTCAAGTTTCACCGATGTGCCAAGCGCAGTTTGGAAACTGCCCTGCTGCGCGCCAACCAGCGCAGCCGCATGCGTGATATTTGGAAAATAGCCCAGCCGGACGACGTCGCGCCGTTGTGCCGCGTTTGCGCATGCGGTCAAACTCGAAGTCGCGCTCAAAGCAGCCGCGCCCATTGACAATTGCAGAAAGCGGCGGCGGGAAATCGAAGCTCGCGAGGCGTCTGGCGCAGTCATGACGGAAACAGCATAGGGGTTGCGCGCACGATGTCAATCAGTTTGCGCGATCCAAACCAAGCGCAAGATGTGGGCACGGTCTGATTGCATTCCGCAGGCGGAACTTGCCAAATGCTGGCGATACGCACCTGCCATTGGTAAGCCGGCCGAACAATTGAGCAGCCATTCGATGGTTGCGCTCAATCCGGTCCGCTAACGCCATTCTTGAGCGTCACAACTCTTGACAATCACCCGCCACACGGTACTATCTCAATTCGTCCTGTTGGCACAAGGCCTGCAACACCCCTATCACCGGAAGCCCGGCATGGGCCGTATGCGCCGTTTGGACGCGGACAAAGAGGACAAAGCTGAATCAATCATGATGCGCGCGCTTCGTATCGGCACACGCGGAAGCGCGCTTGCGCTCCGGCAAACCGAGTTGGCATGCAACGCGCTGCGCAGTGTGCTGCCTGGCATCGCCCTTGACGTGCGCGCGATCAAAACGGAAGGCGATCGCAATCAGCGCGAAAGCCTTAGCGTGATTGGCGGGCGCGGCGTCTTTGTGCGCGACATCGAGCGGCGCCTGAAAGACGGCGAAGTAGACATTGCCGTGCATAGCTTGAAGGATCTGCCCACTGCGCCCAATAGCGAGCTGACGCTGGCAGTGCTGCCGCGCGAGTCGCCGTTTGATGTGCTCGTCACACCTTATGGCGGCCTGGACAATCTGCCGGATGCCGCGCGCATCGGCAGCAGCAGCCCGCGCCGGGCGGCCTTCATGCGGGTCATCAAGCCGGATGCGCGCGTCCAAAACGTGCGAGGCAACATCGACACCCGCCTCCGCAAGCTCGATGAAGGCCAGTACGACGCGTTGCTGTTGGCTGCCGCGGGATTGCAGCGGCTTGGGCTGGATCAGCGCATCGCGCATGTGTTTTCCGCCGCCGAGATGTTGCCCGCGCCTGGGCAAGGCGCGTTGGTCGCGCAATGCCGAAGCGACGATGCGGAAACAGTGGCCCTGTTGCGGGAGATTGAGCATGCGCCGTCACGCGCAGCGACCGATGCCGAGCGCGCTTTTCTCCACGGCGCAGGCGCCGGATGCCGCTGGCCGGTCGCCGCACTGGCCGTCACCTCATCGGCCTCAACGCTGCACTTGCGCGGGGCTATTGCGCGCGAAAACGACGCCCGCATCTTCTGGGGCGAAGCGACAGGAGTCTGGGCCGAAGCCGAAACCATCGGCGCCGATCTGGCGCGGCAGCTTTTGTCGCAAGCCGGGGATTCAAGAGCGCAGGAGCCGCACCGATGAGCGCCTTGTCGCCGCTTGCCGGCAAGCGCATCGTCGTCACGCGCGCTGAAGACCAGGCGCGGCAGCTGTGCCATATGCTAAGCGCGCGCGGCGCCAAGCCGGTCGAATGGCCGGTGCTGCGCGTGGATGCGGTCGCTCCGGAAAAACCAGGAGACTGGACCGATGCCATCGCAAGCGCCGACTGGGTGGTGTTTTGCAGCGCCAACGGCGTGAAGCACGCGCTGCCACTGCTTGCAGCAGCTTGGCCGGCGCTATTGCGCGTCGCCGCTGTGGGCCCCAAAACCGCACAGATGCTGGCGGCGCACGGACGCGCCACCGACGCGCAGCCCGAAATATATCAAGCGGAAAACATCGTCGCGGCCATGCGCGCCGTGCAACCCGATCTGAATACCGCGCGCGTGCTGGTGATCAAGGGCACGCTTTCGCCCGGAAGTTTGTCCGAGGCGTTGCGCTCGGCAGGCGCGCAGGTGAGCGAGCTGGTTTCCTATCAGACTTTGCCCACAGGCATGCCGGCGCCACGGCCCAGCGCATTTGACGCCATCACATTCGCCAGCGGATCGGCCGCGCGATTCGCCGCCATAGCCTACGGATCAAATCTGCCGGCATCTGTGTGCGCCGCTTGCATCGGCCCGCAAACAGCTGAAGCGGCGCGCGCAGCAGGCTGGACGATCAGCGCGCAAGCGCGTGTTCACAGCATCGGCGGCCTGGTCGAGGCGCTTGAAGAACACTTCCGCGTCCGCTTTTCCATCAGCCAATAACACACATAAACAAACGAGACCGTTTCATGATTGAAAATTCTCAAAACACCCCAGTTGATCAACACGCTGAGGTCCAGCGCAACAACGCCGCGCCCGTCACACCGCCGCCAGCGCACAGGCTGCGGCGCATGCGGCGCACCAGCGCCTTGCGGCGGCTGTCGCGTGAAACCGCGCTCGATCCGGGCGATTTCATTTACCCGCTCTTTGTGGGACATGGCGTGCGCGTGCAGGATGAGATCGTGTCAATGCCTGGCATCAGCCGATGGTCGGTCGATCTTCTGGCGGCCGAAGCCGAGTCCATCGCGCAGCTGGGCATCAGCGGGGTGATGTTGTTTGGGTTGCCTGCCGAGAAAGACGCCGTTGGCCACGAGAACTTTGCGCACGATGGCATTGTGCAACAAGCCGTCCGCACCATCAAGAAAGCCGTGCCGGAGCTGGTGGTCGTAACCGATGTGTGCATGTGCGAATATACCGACCATGGCCACTGCGGCATCGTTGGACACGATCACGGCGTTAACAACGACGCGACACTGGCCGTCTATCAGCGCGTCGCTGTTTCACATGCGCAAGCGGGCGCCGATATGGTCGCGCCCAGCGGCATGATGGATGGACAAGTCGGAGCCATCCGCGCCGCGCTCGACGCCAACGGCCACACGCACCTTCCCGTCATGGCGTACGCAGCCAAATTCGCGTCCGGCTTTTACGGACCCTTCCGCGAAGCGGCAGATTCCGCGCCGCAGTTCGGCGACCGGCAGTCCTACCAAATGGATCCGGCAAATGGCCGCGAAGCGCTGCGCGAGGTCGAACTGGATGTTCGCGAAGGGGCGGACATCGTCATGATCAAGCCGGCGCTGTCCTATTTGGATGTCATCCGGCAGGCCCGCGATCGCTTCGACCTGCCCGTGGCAGCCTACAACGTCAGCGGCGAATACGCCATGGTCAAAGCCGCTGCGCGCAACGGCTGGATCGACGAGCGGCGCGTCACACTTGAGATCCTGACCGGCATCAAGCGCGCCGGCGCGGACATCATTCTGTCGTATCACGCCAAAGAAGCGGCGCGCTGGATTGGCCGTTAAGACGAGACGCCCAGAAGGCTGCTGCGCAAGTCAACCACATCTCCCACCACCACAACGGCCGGCGGCCTGACATCCGCGCACAATGCAAGGATCGTGCCGAGCGTGGCGACGATCACCCGCTGCTCGGGCAGCGTGCCGCGCTCGATCACAGCCGCCGGCGTGGCTGGCGGGCGGCCATGCGCCATCAGTTGCGCCACTATCACCGGCAGCGTTTCTACGCCCATCAGAAACACAGCCGTGGGCATTAGCGCCGCGGCGCGCCAGTCGATGCCGCTCCCGTCGCCGTCTGCAGCCGAATGGGCCGCAAACACGCCAAATGCCGCCGAGACATGCCGATGCGTGAGCGGGATGTGCGCCGCTTCCGGAGCGGCGATGGCAGAGCTGATGCCGGGAATCACCTCGACCGCGATGCCGGCCGCGCGCAATGCAAGCATCTCCTCGCCGCCACGGCCAAACACAAACGGATCGCCACCTTTCAGCCGAACCACGGTCTTGCCCTGTTGCGCGTGCGCGATCAGAAGCGCGTTGATCTGTTCTTGCTTTGGCGTGCCGCCCTTGCCCGGCGCCTTGCCTACATCGATGCGCACGGCCTGCGCCGGGGCATGGGCCAGCAACGCCGGATGTGCAAGCCGGTCATATAAAACAACATGGGCTTGTTGAAGCGCACGCAGTCCCTTTAGTGTGATCAGCTCCGGATCACCCGGCCCGGCGCCCACCAAAATGACACGGCCTTTGCTCATGTCATTCACCCCGGCAGGCGCGGCAAGCAGCAGGCCGCTCGGAAAACGCCGCGCAGCTGTTGGCGGCGCCGGGCTGGCGCGCGGCACGATCGAGAAACTCGCGCATGAGCTCGGCCGCGCGCTCTCTCTCGTCTGCAGCCAGCAGTGCGGGCAGGCACGATTCGAGCACGCCTTCCCAAAGCGCCTGTCTGCGCTGATAGGTGGGCAGCGCGTCTTTGGCCGCGGGACGCCAGCTGCCCAGAAAATCAGCCAGCGCCGCCGCCTCGTCCGTCAAAAGCTCCTGCTCGATGCGATCGCGAATCTGCTTCGCCAAAGCCGGGCTGGCACCGCTGGTCGATACCGCCACCTGCAGCGCGCCGCGCCGGGCAATGGCCGGCGCGATGAAGTTGCAGTTGTCCAGATCGTCAACGGCATTGGCCACGCGCTGTTGCGCATTGGCCAGTTGATACACGCGCGCATTGAGCGCTTTGTCATCGGTCGCGCCAATCACCATAAACTGGCCGTCGATGTCGGCGTCGTCAAACGCCCGTGCGTGCCAAAGAAGCGCGCCCTCGGCATGCCACTGTTGAATCGCCGCGCTGACTTCCGGCGCAACAACGCGCACATGCGCGCCGGCTTCAATCAGGCCGTGCGCCTTGCCAGTGGCGATCGGCCCGCCGCCGACAATCAGCACATGACGCCCGCGCAGATCCAGGTAGATCGGATAGTACGGCGCCATACCTGCCTGCTGGCCTACTTCGGCACGCTTGTCAGCGTCTTGAGATAGTCGAAACCCACGCGGTCGCAGTAATCGCCAAACGATTCACTGCCGTTGCGTTCGTCGCGGAAGTGCTCAAACACGGGCTTGAGCGTCGGGCGCAGCTTATCGATTGGCACCACATCCAGAAACGGGCGCGCCAGGCGCGTGCCGATGGCATTGCCGCCCAGATAAATCACATACTTGTTCAGGCTGCGGCCGACCAGCGCCAGTTCGGCCACATACGGCCGGGCGCAGCCATTTGGACAACCCGTCACGCGCATCACAACCGGTTCCTGGATCAGGCCGGTCTCTTCAAGCAAGCCTTCAAGGTCCTCGATCATGTGCGGCAGCACGCGTTCGGCTTCCGTGATGGCCAGGCCGCAGGTGGGCAAGGCCGGGCACGCCAGGCTGTTGCGCCGCAGGCCGGTGATCGCATCCACCGTGACAATGCCGTACTCTTTCAGGAGCGCATCGATGGCGGCGCGATCTTCCGCGCGCACGCCCGCCAGCAGGATATTCTGCTGCGGCGTCAACCGCACGGACAGGTTGAACTGGCTGATGATCTGGCGCAATCCGCTGCGCAAGCGATTGGCGCCGTGATCGGCAATCCGGCCGCTGTCAATCGGCAGGCCGACATACCAGGTGCCGTCTCCCACATCGTTCCAGCCCAGATGATCTTCCACTTTGAATTCGGGCATGGGCCTGGGTTCGTGTATCACAAACGGCACGCGGCTGCGCAGTTCTGCCTTAAACTTTTCCACGCCCCACTCGTGCAGCACATATTTGAGGCGCGCGTGCTTGCGGTTGGTGCGATCGCCAAAGTCGCGATGCACTGTGACGATGGCCTTGATCACGTCCACCGCGTGCTCGGGCGCCACAAACCCGACCACATCGGCCAGCCGCGCAAAAGTTTCTTCGTTGTTGTGCGTCACACCCATGCCGCCGCCGGCCACAACATTGAAACCGATCAGGGTATTTGCGTCGTCGAACAGCGCGATCAGACCGGCGTCATTGGTGAAGATATCCACGCAGTTGTCGCCTGCATAAGCGATGGCGCTCTTGAATTTGCGCGGAAGATACGTCTGACCGTAAAGCTTGTCCTCTTCATCGTTGACCAGCGCCTCGCCGTCGATCCAGATCTGATGATAGGCGCGCGTGCGCGGCAGTGTGGCGGCGCTCAGCGCATCGGCAATGCCCTGCACGATCAGCCGTTGCGGGTCGCACGTAGGCGCCGGACAGCACATCACATTGCGAACGACATCGCCGCAGGCGCCAAATGTGGTCACAAGCTTGTGATTGAGCGCCCGGATGGTGTTGCGCAGATCACTTTTGATCACGCCGTGAAACTGGATGCCCTGGCGCGTGGTGACGCGCAGCGTGCCATTGCCATAGGCCGACGCGATGTCGTCATGCGCCAGATATTGTTCGGCGGTCAACTTGCCGCCCGGCAATTTCGAGCGAATCATGAACGAATACTCTTTGACCGCGGCGCCGCGTTGATCGCGGTTGGTCTGCTCATACGAGCCGTGAAACTTGATCAACACCTTGCCGGCGTCGCTCAGAAACGCATCGCTGCTTTCCAGATCGGCAGCCAGCGGCCCGCGCAAGCCTGCGCTCTCAAGTTTGACCCGCTCGACATTTGCATTTGACATCGATCTTTGTCCTGTTCCGTCGCGCGCCTCCCAAGCGTGACAACGTGCTTAACTTGCTTCGACAAACCCCACGCCGGCAGTGGTGTTGCTCCATTCATCAATCAGGATAAATGCGCCATTGGCCGGATTATCCACATAGGCGTCGGCGAACACAGGCTGCGCCAGGCGCAGCACCGCCATGCCGATTTCATTCAGCTTCAGCTGCGCCGGCGCATCAGTGAGCTGCTGCGTGGCCACATCGATCACCGATTCGATGGGGGCAATCTTGGCGCGCACCCGGTTGACGCCATGCTGCAAGACATAGGTCTTCCCATTTTCCATCGGCGCATGATCCAGCCAGCACAGGCGCGCGCGCAATTCCTTGCGGGCAGGCGGCTGCTGGCCCGCCGCCGTGAGCAGCGCGCCGCGGCTGATGTCGATGTCGTCTGCAAGCTGCAACGTGACCGAATCGCCCGCCTCGGCGCACGCGACGGGCTGGCCAAAACGCTCGATGACGGTGATGCGGCTGGCACGTTCGTTCGGCAAGACATGCACGGCATCGCCCGTTGAAAAGGCCCCGCTGGCAATGCGGCCGGCATAGCCGCGATAGTCATGCAACGCTTCGGTGCGCGGACGAATGACCGTCTGCACCTGCATGCGGGCGGCAAACACGCGCTGATGATGCGCCTCTGCCGTTTCCAGCATATCCAACAATGTCGGGCCGGAATACCACGGCATGTGCTGCGACCGCATTGTGATGTTTTCGCCATGCAACGACGAGGCCGGCAAAAAATGCAGCTGTTGCGCCGCCGGCTTCACGGTGTCGAATTGTCCGAGAAACTGCGCCACGATGGCGTCAAAACGCGACTGGTCGTAGCCTGCCAAGTCCATCTTGTTGACGCACACGATCACCTTCGGAATGCGCAGCATGGAGGCGATGGCGTAATGCCGGGCGGTCTGTTCGACGATGCCATTGCGCGCATCGATCAGGATGATCGAGACCGAGGCCTTCGACGCGCCCGTCACCATGTTGCGCGTGTATTCGAAATGGCCGGGCGTGTCGGCGATGATGTATTTGCGGCCCGGCGTGCTGAAATACACGTGCGCCACATCGATCGTAATGCCCTGCTCGCGCTCGGCGATCAGGCCATCGGTGAGCAAGGACAGATCCAGAAAATCGACACCGCGCCGCTTGCTGGCGGCGTCGATGGCTTCCAGCTTGTCCCTGGGCACCGAGCGCGTCTCATAAAGCAACCGGCCGATTAGCGTGCTTTTGCCGTCATCGACCGAGCCGGCCGTGGCAATGCGAAGAATATCCATCAGAAGTAGCCGTCCCGTTTGCGCTTTTCCATGGCCGCTTCCGAGCGCTTGTCGTCAATGCGCGCGCCGCGTTCGGAGATCTCTGCCGTGCGGATTTCGTCGATGACGGTGTCGAGCGTGTCTGCTTCTGACAACACCGCAGCCGTGCAGGTCATGTCGCCCACGGTGCGAAAACGAACGCGCGCGCGATACGGCAGTTCGCCCGGAACTTTGTTGATGTGCGGCGAATCCGCCCACACCAGCCCATCACGGTCAAACACATCACGGTCGTGCGCGAAATAGATCGATGGCAGCGCGATTTTCTGCTCGCGAATGTAGTTCCAGACATCCAGCTCGGTCCAGTTCGAAATCGGAAAGACGCGCACGTTTTCGCCCGGCGCAATGCGGCCGTTGTACATGTCAAACAGCTCCGGGCGCTGGCGCTGCGCATCCCACTGGCCAAATTCGTTGCGCACCGAGAACACCCGTTCTTTGGCGCGGGCTTTCTCCTCGTCGCGACGCGCTCCGCCGATACAGGCGTCGAACTTGAGCTCCTCGATCGCATCCAGCAGGGTCACCGTTTGCAGGGCATTGCGGCTGGCATACTTGCCCGTTTCCTCGCGCACCCGGCCGCGGTCGATCGAATCCTGCACGTAGCGCACGATCAGGTTCAACCCCAAGTCCCGCACCATGCTGTCGCGATAGACCAGTGTCTCGGGGAAGTTGTGCCCGGTGTCCACATGCAGCAGCGAAAACGGCGCCTTGGCCGGCGCAAACGCGCGCACCGCCAGATGCGTGATGACAATCGAGTCTTTGCCGCCCGAGAACAGGATGGCGGGCCGCTCAAACTGCGCCGCAGTTTCGCGCAAGATGTAGATCGCTTCGTCTTCCAGCTCGGCGGGAAACGAAGCAGAACCGGCCGCGGCTGTATCCGCCCGTCGCGCAATGATGTCAATCATGATTCAGGAACTATGCAAACCGCATTCTTTTTTGGAGGATTCCCACCACCAGCGGCCGGCCCGCGGGTCCTCGCCCGGCTCGATCGCGCGGGTGCAGGGCGCGCAGCCGATGCTGACAAAGCCTTTCCGATGGAGCACATTATCAGGCACGCCATTCTGTTGAATGTACTCCAACACCTGCGGTAGCGTCCAATCGATCAACGGGTTGAATTTGATCAGGCCATAGCCGGCATCGTGTTCAACCAGGCGCATGGCCTGCCGGTTGGGCGATTGTTCGGCGCGCAATCCGGTCACCCATACCTGCACGCCGCGCAACGCCCGCCGCAGCGGCTCAACTTTGCGCACATTGCAGCACTCCTTGCGATTTTCCACCGATTCATAGAAGCTGTGAAAACCCTTGGTGGTTGTAAGCTGCTGCAGCCGGCAAGCGTCCGGCGCAAACACCTCAATCGACTTGCCATAGCGCTGGCGCGTGGCGTCGATCAACTCGTAGGTTTCGGCAAACAGCCGCCCAGTGTCCAGCGTAAAAACCCGGATGTCCAGGTTGTTGGCAAAAATCGCGTCGGTGATCACTTGATCTTCCTGCCCCAGCGATGTCGAAAATGCGACGGCGCCGGGGAAGCGCTCTGCCATCCAGCGCAGCCCGTCGGCAAGATTGAGTGATTGCGCGGCCGCACTGAGGCCGGCTATTTCAGTGTCTGTCGTTTGTATGCTCATGAAATCTCATCGCGGCCCGGTGGCATAGCCCCAGCGCTCACCTATTCGCCTTTCGATCGGCGCGAAAATCAATTGATTGACCGCCACGCCAAGCGCGACAATCATCACCATCACTGCCATCACGCCGGCCGCGTCGTTAAAGTCACGCCCTGTTTGCAGCAGGTTGCCCAGGCTGAGCGTAAAGAAGAGCAGCTCCGCCGCCATCAGCGAACGCCAGGCAAACGCCCAGCCTTGCTTTAGTCCGGCGACGATTGACGGCAGCGCGGCAGGCACGATCACTTGCGAATACAGCGCAAAGCCGCGTGCGCCCAGGTTGCGGGCGGCTTTCACAAATATCGGCGGCGTGCTCTTGATGCCATCGCGCACGCCCAGCACTATCGAAAACAGCGATCCCATGATCACGACAAACTGAATCGCCTGCTCGTTAAGCCCCAGCCACAAAATGGCCAGCGGCAGCCAGCACACGCTCGGCAGTGCCTGCAGGCCGATCACAAGCGCGCCCAGCGTGTCTTCCAGCAGTTGGTTGCGCGCGATCAACGCGCCAACGACAACACCAATGACCACCGAAATGACATAGCCGATCGTAATGCGCTGCATGCTCACCCACGCGCCCTGAAGATACAGGCCGCCCAGAATGCCCTCGGCCAGTGTCTGCCCGACCACCAGCGGGCCGGGAAATAGATAATCGGGCCACACTCCGCTGCGCGAGGTCAGTTCCCAAAGCGCCAGCAGCGAGCCAAAAAAAACAATCCGTCGGGTCAGCGTGACGCGGCCGGGCGTCATGCCGGCAGCCAGGCGAGGAGAAGGTATGGCTGACGCCGGCGGCTTCGTCATTTCGGCAATCAAGGTTGAGTCGTCTCCTTAGTCATCAGATAAATGCGCCCGCAAGTTCCTCGGGCGCCGCTTCCAGCGCGCCTCGCAGCACGTCCATGACCTCAGCCGTCTTTTTCACGACGGACACGTCTTCAAGCGCGCGAGGCCGAGGCAAATCGATATGAAATTCGCCGATGATGCGTCCCGGCCGGGGCGAAAATACCAGCACGCGGTCGCCAAGCGCCACCGCTTCGCGCACATTGTGCGTGACAAACAGGATCGTTTTGCGGGTGGACGACCACAGGCTCTCCAGCTCATGATGCAGCTTGTCGCGGGTCAACGCGTCCAGCGCGCCGAAAGGCTCATCCATCAACAGGATGGCCGGGTTTATAGCCAGTGATCGCGCCAGCGCCACACGCTGCCGCATGCCGCCCGAGAGCTGATGCGCCGCGCTGCGTTCAAACCCGCTGAGGTGCACGCGGTCGATCCAGGCTTTGGCTGTGGCTGCACGCTCGGCTTTTCCCTGGCCCGCCTGCTTGAGCGCAAACTCGACGTTGTCCTGCACCGTCAACCACGGAAACAGGGCCGCATCTTGAAACATCATGACCCGGTCGATGCCCGGTCCGGCGACGGGTGCGCCGTTCGCGATCACAGTACCGATTGTGGGCGCTTCAAGCCCGGCGATCAGGCTCAGCAGCGTGGATTTGCCGCAGCCGCTGGCGCCCAGCAAGCAAACAAACTCACCCTGCGCAACATCGAGGTCAATCGGCGTGAGCGCCTCCACCGTCCGATTGCGCGAGACATACGTCTTGCCAACGTTTCTGAGGTGAAGGGCAAGATGGCGTGTCATGCGGATTCGTGCACGTGAGCGCGTGCACGATGCGTGATCCTACAAAAATGCGCCGGGCAAGTCAATGAACTATTTGGCAAGCATCCTTTTGTTTGCGGCGGCTGGCCATTCGCGCCGGATAGTCGGCGGCAAGGCAAACATGCCGTCGAATCGCAGGCGCGGATTGGGCATACAGAGGGCATGCCAGCCGGTCAAACCGAACGGGTCGCGGGCAAAGCGGGTCCGTGCAGCGACTAATCTCACATCGGTAGCGCGCACTTGCCCTCACAATCCAGACATGAGCCACACGCCGCCACCCCTGCCCGTGATCGATTTGAAGCGCTGCGATGGCTGCGCCGTATGCGTACGGTCCTGCCCCACCCACGCAGTGACCCTGGTAGATGGGTTGGCCCGCATCACTTCGCCGGAGCGCTGCACGTTTTGCGAAATTTGCGAAAGCAGCTGCCCGTGCAACGCCATTGGCCGGCCTTTTAGCGTGGAACACGCGCCTGAACGCCGTATCTGATCAATTCTCGGTGTATTGCTCTAGTTTTTCGCGATCGATAATCTGAATCAACCCGCGCTCGAGCCGAATCAGACCGAGTGTCTCGAAAGACCTCAGCGAGCGGCCGATCATTTCGCGCACAGTGCCCAATTGCGCTGCCATGTCGGCTTGCGTCAACTGCGAATGGAGTGAACCCAGCTGCGCATCATCAGCCATTTGCAGCAGCATGCGCGCGAGCCGGCTCTGCACAGAATGCAGCGCAAGATCGTCGACCAAATTGACCAGCTTGCGCATGAAGCCGGCAAAGTCCTTCAGCAGGACAAGCCCCAACTCCGGATTGCGCTGCACGAGGTGATGCAAGTCCGCGGTGGGAAACAACAGCAAGCGTGTGTCATCAAGTGTTTCGGCGTTGGCCGGACAGGTTCCGCCGTCAAACACGGGCACCAGGTTGAAGTACTGGCCCGGTCCGATCACAGTCACCACCTGTTCGCGGCCATTACGCGCGATGCGGCCGATCTTTACTCGACCCTTCAGGGCGACGTATAAGCCTTGGGCCGGCTCGCCTTCCAGAAAGAGCATGGTTTTGCCAGGGCGATCCAGCGCGATCGCGATTGCGCGCAGCATTTCAACCATCTCGTCGGGCAAGCTCGCAAATAAATGTGCGCTGCGCACCGCTTCTGCTGTAACTCCATTCATGTGGCGGACCAAATTGTAGAGCACACCAAGCGATAAAAGTCGCATACACCCCGCTCGTGCCAGTGTAGTCTCACGCCATAAAACCGTGAAACCGGAGACAAAACACCATGAAATCAGTCACCAAACACCCGATGCGAGCGTTCGGAATCGTCGCGCTCGCCGCGCTTTTGCTCGGCGCATGCGCCTCGCCGCCGTCAAAAGCCCAGGTGGCCGAGCGCGCCACCAGCTTCGCAGCCAGCAAGGTTTCAGCGCAGAGCGGCGCGGCAGGCGGTCCCCTTGAAACGCTGGAAATAAAGGGCATCGATATCGGCTTCTCACCCAATTTTTTCAATGTCGCCAAGCCGGGCACCTATACGATCAAGCTTCACAATACCGGCTCCATCGTGCACGATGTAACCTTTCCGGACGGCACCAAAATCGTAGCGCAGGCTGGCAAATCCGCCCAGGCAGATGTAGCCATCGGCCCCGAAGGCGTGAAGTTCATCTGCTCCATCCCCGGTCACAAGGAAGCGGGCATGGTCGGAACAATCTCCGTGGGAGGCAAGCTCGTGCAATCGGCGGAGGGTGAATCGGGCGGCGGACACGGCGGCCCAGCCGTGGCTTCCGACATTCCGCCAGATCCCAATGCGCCAGCATACAAGTTGTATGACGCGACGGCGCCAAAAGCGCTGGAAGGCGAGCTGCATGATATCGATCTGGTGATCAAAGAGACCCCAATGACGGTCGCCAAGGGCTTTGTGCAGAGCGTCTGGACATTTGGCGGCACAGTGCCGGGACCCGTCATCCGGGTAAAAGTCGGCGACACGGTGCGCATTCACCTGAAGAATCCAGCCGAAAGCAAACTGCCTCACTCGGTCGATTTCCACGCCAGCCGTGTCGCTTGGAACGATGAGATGACCTCGATCAACCCGGGCGAAGAAAAGCTGTATGAGTGGAAGGCCGACTACGCAGGCGTGTGGATGTATCACTGCGGCACGGCGCCGGCGCTGCACCATATCGCAAACGGCATGTATGGCATGGTGATCGTGGAGCCGAAGGAAGGCCTGCCACCTGTCGACAAGGAATTCGCCCTGGTTCAGAGTGAGTGGTATCTCGGACCGCAAGGCGAACCGAGCAGCCTGACCAAGGCCGCCGCCGCGGCGCCGGCACCCGAGTATGTTGTGTTCAACGGCGTCGCCGATCAATACAAAGACAACCCGCTCCAGATTGCCACTGGCAAGCAAGTGCGCGTATTTGTGTTGAATGCCGGCCCCAGCATCGACAGCTCATTTCACGTGGTAGGCACAATATTCGACACCGTAATCAAGGAAGGCGTAACGCTGACTGCGGACAACCCAGGGAAATATGGCTCTCAGGCTGTGGATCTTTCTCCGGCCCAGGGCGCCATAATCGAATTCTCGATGGCCGAGGACGGGTT
>JANMNW010000347.1:0-13174 GCA_031368515.1 Chloroflexota bacterium | reverse complement strand
TCCGCTGGCGCTGGGGTTGTTGATACTGGTGGGTTCTGTCACGCTGATCCCGATCGGGATTTTGGCCGGCTTTCTGTTCACCTGGTCGAAGCTCGAGGGCGAGCGCGACGTAAAGATGATCAAGTACTTCAAGCAATTGGCGTCGGCGTGCGACATCATCACAAACGCATATGCCGTGCGTCCGTCCATGGTGCGCGCGCTGCAATCGGCGAGCGAGTTCACGGTCAGCCCGCTGCGCGACGACTTTCAAGAGATGATCATCGCGCTGCGGCAGGGCGAATTTGAAGCGGCGATCAAAGTGCTGTCGGACCGCCGCAAGAGCATTGTGTTTGACACGGTGGCGAACGCGCTGATGCGCGCAAAAGACGAATCCGGCCAGGTCAAAGACATCATGGAGAAGCTTGCTCTTTCCACGCGCCAGAACGTCGGCGCGTTCGAAGAAGCGGTGAGCATGCAGATCAACGCGCGCAGCAGCATTCGCTGGGGCACGTACGGCCCGTGGATGATTTTTGCCGTGTTTCGCGGCGTGACGATGTTCCTGTCGTTCTCATCTGGCACGAACGCGTTTGCCGCGGCGAACAACTTTTTCTCCACGTTGGGCGGCAACTTGCTGTCGCTGGTGGCCGCGGCCATTTCAATGGGCTTGTATGTGTACGGCTTCCGGCTTGCGCAACGCGGCCTGGTGGTGATGCGCATTCAATCGGCCAACGACATCCCGGCCAAAGCGGCGCAAACGCCCGGCGCGGGTGGCGACAAGGGCGAAGGGTCGAAGCGGCCCGGTCGCTGGAACAGGGACACAGACAAGGGTCCGGTGCAGATACCGGTTACGCCAAAATCCGCTTGAGCCGTGCGGCCATAGCTGCACACACATACCTGGAGCACCGATATGGACAGTTTGCTTCCTTTGTTACTCATCGCGGCGATGGTGGCCACTTTTCTGATTGTGGTGGGCATCACCATGCCGACGGAAACGCGCTCGGCCAGCCAGATTGCGATGGAGCAGGCGCTGGGCGCCAACCGGCAGTATCGCGCGCGCATCATGGGCAACAACAGCTCGCTGATGCCGCTGATGCAGGCGGCGGTCAAGCGCGCCAACAAAACTGACGGCACCAACCAGCAATTCTTGCGCTGGCTCAAACAGGCCAACTGGTATTGGGCGCCTGGCGAAGCAGCGCCGCCTTCGCCCGCGGCCCCGTTCTGGAATCTCGAGACCATGTGGGGCGAGAAAATCATCCGCGCTTCCATGTATGGCGGCACAGTGTTTGCCATCGTGGCGTTTGTCGGGATGATCTACGGCCCGTTATTCTTCAACACCACAATCGCGCCGGGTTTGATCGCGGCGCTGGTGCTGGGCGGCGGTGTGGCGTTTGTGGGGTTTGGCGAACCGGATGGGGCGGTGGCTGACACATCAGCGTCGCGGCAACGCGAGCTGGGGTTGGAGATGGGCTTTCGCATCGCCGAGCTGCGGTCGGACGTGCTGGCCGGCTACACGATTCAGCGCGCCATTCGCAATATGGCCGCGCGGCCGGGCGGGCCGTTTATTGAAGAGCTGCGACGCATCGTGATGGTGCTCAACACGACCAAGGACGAGTCCGCCGCGATGGATGCGTTTATGGAGCGCAACAGCGGCAGCGAAATCGTGCAGGAATTCGCCAATCAGATCAAGATGGTGACGCGCGAGGGCGGCGAAATCGCGCCGGCGCTCAACGTGCTGACTGAAGCGGCGCAAAACCGCCTGCGCCAGCAAATCACCCAGCAGGGCCGCAAGAACTTGGCGGACATGAGCCGGCCAGTCGGTGTGGTCAGCATGCTTGTGACCTTCATGCTGATCATTATTCCGGTGGTGTTTTCGATCATCAGCACGCTCAACACGTTTTAGATTGACCAGTTGAAGCTTTCCGGGCGCCCCACCTTGCAGCACAAGGCGGGGCGCCTTGCTGTTCAGGTCGTGCAGCGCCACAACATGCGCCGGGGCGCCATCTGCACCGTCGATCGACCACTGCCTGAGTTGGCAGGGCGAAGGCGCCCCTACAGCTTGTAACATCACTCCCAACGTTTTACTGGCCGAGTTTTTGGCGCGTTCTGCAAATAAATGATTGCCCTGCGCGACGTATTTGCAATAGTGACCTTGCTTGGGTGGAAGGTCGCACGGCGATATCAGTCACAGGAGTTACGAATAAGGCGAAAGTAGTACCTGATAAATTGCGGATAGAGGGGTGAATATCGACTATTTGTTTGAAGGTTAAAAAAGAGTGAGCAAATACAATAAACGCATCAAAAGTGCGTTTGTTGGGCTTGTTCACCCAGCCGCAGGCTTTGATGTCTGCCGACAAGGCAGGAGCTTATGGTTGCAGAACCCAGCATTAGATTCAAGGAGCAATAGAAAGACATGAAAGCGTATATCCAGAACCCTCTCGCCCTCGCCGCCAAGATAAACACGTTTGCCCGCCAGATTGAGCGTGGCGACGCCGACACCTCGGCCTCCACGATCCGCACCGCCGGCGCGGTGTTCCTGGTCGTGGTCGTTGTGGCCGGCATCATCGCCGCCGTGACGACTGTCGGCAACAGCGTGGCCACCAAGGTCGGCGCAGTTAGCTGGTAGTCCAGCCCGGATTGACTTTGACGCGACATTAACGAGCGGGCGCCGGTGCGCCCGATCGCCTGTTTCCACGAGGTGCATTATATTGTAATATAATACCCATACTAAAGTTTGTGGGCTATATATTCTAAAGAACTATAAAAAATTAGAAGATGTGGAAATTAACTATGCGGAAAGTCGGCGTGCACCCGACTATATGTCTAGGGAGTCAAATACGCAGAAGTAGCGAGTGAGACACAAATAGCCCGCTAGAGATACGTAGAAGACTTCAGAAAATAAGATCGAGATTCGGTTTTCAAGGAGCCGGATCGAGACAACCAACAACCAGTATCGAATCAAGGAGCAATAGAAAGACATGAAGACCTACATCCAGAACCCCCTCGCCCTCGCCGCCAAAGTTGCCACGTTCAACCCGATGGAACTCGTGCAGAAGATCGAGCGCGGCGATGCCGACACCTCGGCCTCCACGATCCGCACGGCCGGCGCGGTGTTCCTGGTCGTGGTCGTCGTCGCTGGCATCATCGCCGCGGTGACCACGGTCGGCAACCGCGTGGCGACGAAAGTCGGCGCGGTCAGCTGGTAGTCGATTACGGATGCTCGGGGCGGTGCGCGCAAGCCGCCGCCCCACAAATTTAGACAGAGATAGTCAACAGGAGAACGAATACACATGGCCAAGAGCATCAATACTGCGAAGCGAATTGTCCGCACATTTGAGCGGGGCGACAGCGGGTCGTTGGGCTTCAATGGCTACATTCCGTTTTTGTTCTTCCTAATGTTGTTTGCCTTCACCCTCGCGCTGATCGGTTTCTGGCGCGTCGGCACGGTTGCCGCAAACGAGCGTGGCGCATATATGGTGTCCACCTCGCATGACGAGGGTGCTGCCGAAGCCAGCATGGCCGACATCTTCACGGGCGTGACCAGCTCGCAAGCTGGATCGAATCCGAACGCCGACGCAGGCGCGCAGGAGTCGCGCCACGTGGTGACCGACTCGCAGGCCGATGCGAATGCGCAGATGATGTTTTTTGGCGATCTGCGCCGCTCGATTGGCGCTCAGTCGCAGAAGCGCTTCGAGCAATTTTATGCCGGCCCTGCTCAGTGCAGCGGCTCCAGCTGTGAGGAATAGCTGCAATGACAAAGCCCAAACTCACACACAGGCCGGACACACGTCCGGCCCGCTTTTTTGGCCGCAAGGCGGCGCGGGCGGCAGAACGCGGCGACGCCGACACGTTTGAATTTGTGGTGGGCGTGCTGCCCATCGCGATGATGCTGGCGCTGATTGGCGCAGTGACGATCATCCGGCCGGCTCAATTGCCTGTTTGGATCGCCGCGCGCGAGTGCGCTCGCATGGCCAGCGCCACGCTGAACGAATCCATTGCTGTCGATCAGGGAACGCGCGCGGCCGTCAACTCGCTGGTGAACAATCCGCTGGCTGGCGTCACGATTGGCAACGGCAATGTGTTCGTGGATTACAACCCGAACAACCTGAGCGACCCGCGCGGTGAAACGGTGACATGCCGTGTCAACTACACACTGGAATTGGGCACGCTGCCGCTGGTTGGCGGGCTGTTTGGCTCTGTGCCACTGGACGCGTCGGTAACCATGATCATTGAGCCGCTCAAGTCCGATTGGACGCCGCGGCCATAGGAACACTCATGAAAGCGGCAAAACTCCACTCGTTCCGCGCGTCGCTGATGAAGCTGGCGCGCAAGGCCGAATCCGGCGCCGGCGCCATCTCGTTTCAGGTCATCGGCTATGTCTATCTGCTGGTGATCATGCTGGCGCTGGTGTATGACTTCGGCGGCGTGATCTTTGCGCAGCAGGTGCTAAAGAGCGCCGTTGTCGTGGCTTCGCAAGAGCTGGCCAAGGACGTTGACCCCAACGTGTTCAACGGCGATCAAGAAGTGCGCCTGGTTTGGCGCTCTTGCGGCGAGCTGCAGCCCATGGCGCAGGCGGCGGCCAATCGCGTGACGGGTGGCTCCGGCACCCTGCGCGCGTCCAACGTCACGATCACCAGCGCCTGCATGGAAGCGCGCGCACACAGCGACGCAGTGATCGTGCGCGGCAGCGTCAACGCGCCGATGCCGGTTTTGAATCTGCTGCTGGGCATTCCGCCCATCCCAATCAACGCAGAAGCCGTGGCGATGCCCAACTTCGGCATCAACACCCTGGATCAGTAAGCCCGTTCTCGAGCCCGATTCGCCAGCGAATCGGGCTCGTGCCGTTTATCATGCACATCAACGCCTCACTCATGCCCGTTCTTGTGCACCCCGCAACGCTACGGCACGCGCTGCCGATCTGCAAACTTGAGATGCAGTGCTTCGGCTGGATGCGTTCGCTGTTTGGCCTGTGGCAGCGCGTGGGCCAGCGCGACGTTTCTGCCTGGATCGCCTACACCGATGGGCGCGCCGCCGGCTATCTGATCGCTTATCCCCGTGAGATCGATGGCGAGCCCGTGGCGTATGTGGGCGGGGTGGGTGTGGCGCCCAGCGCCCAGCGGCGCGGCATCGGCCGTGAGCTGATGCTCAGCTGCATGGATCAATTCCCGCGCGTGTGGCTGCACGTGCGCGCGCCAAACACGCCGGCCGTGCGCATGTATGAATCGCTGCAGTTCACGCTGCGCGAGCGCGTTGCCGGCTTTTATCAGAATGGCGATGACGCGCTGATCATGGCCAGCTGGCAGCGCTGATCAAGCGGCCGCGCGCAGCACCCACACCGCCACCTCCGCCCGTGCCGTGGATGCGCGATGCGACCCGAACGCAAAGCCCGCCGCGGCCACCGTCGCGCGCGCGCGCGCCTCAACGGCCTCGAGCGACGCGCGTTGCCCGGTGATGCGATACAGCGCATCGATAAGCCGCGTCATTGCCCCGCCGCCGCGAAATTGGGCTGTGGGCACGATCACAAAGCACCCGCCCGGACGCAGCACGCGCGCGACCTCGCGCAGCGTTTGCGGGTGAAAGACAAATTCGGCCGGAAAGGTGCTGAGCGCCGCGTCAAACGCCGAGTCCGGAAAGGGCAGGCGCAACGCATTGGCACGGGCCAGATCCGGCGCGCGCCCGCTCGAGGCCAGCACGCGTTTGCGCGCCAGCGCGCCCATCTGCTTTGACAGATCGATGCCGATCACGTCGTAGCCGCGCTGGCGTATCGCCGCATGCACGTGGCCGGGGCCGTGCGCGATTTCGAGCACGCGCCCCGGCGCCGCCGGCAAATACCCCAGCGCCGCGCCGCCCCACGCGCGCCATTCGCCGAACGAGACCAGGTGCGCGACGGCGTCATAGGTCCAGGCAAATGTGGTGTAAAACTGCGTGAAGGCGAAGCGGATCAAACGGTTCATGCGGCCGAAACTGGGTTGACGCCTACAATACTTCAAAATGCGCAGACATCTCCCTTTGTTCGCCGTGATGGCCGCCTATCTCGTGCTGGGCTCGCTATTTGTGGCGCGCGTGCCGGCTTGGCAAGTGCCGGACGAGCCCGGTCATTACAACTATGTGGCGTCGCTGGCGCGCGGCGTCTGGCCGGTGATCGAGCCGAGCGATTGGGACCCCAAGCTCGTGCCGATCGGACCCGATGCGCAGTCTGTGCCGTATGAGCGCATCACATATCAAGACCATCAGCCGCCGCTTTTTTATCTACTGAGCACACCGGTTTTTGCGCTCTTTAGTGGATCGCTGACGGCCCTGCGCCTGTGGTCGTTGTTGATCGGCGGCATCGGCGTGGCCGCGTGCTATGCGGCTGTGCTGACGATCTTTCCTGGCCGGACGTCGTTGGCCGGCGCCGCCGCGGCTGTGTATGCGCTGCTGCCCCAGCATGTGCACATCATGGCCGGCTTTAACAACGATTCGATGTCGGAAGCGTTGCTGGCATTGACCGTTTGGCAATCGCTGCGCTTGCTGCGCCCGCGGCACGACGGCACGTTGCGCGAGCGCCTGTTGCTTGGGGCCACGGTGGGCCTGGCGCTGCTCACGAAGGCGCAGGCGTATCTGGTGCTGCCCATTGCCATGCTGGCGCTGCTGGGCGCCGGCTGGGAGGACCGCGAGCGCTGGACACACGCCTTCAACCAGGTGATACGGCTTGGCGGTGTGGCGCTGTTGATCGGCGCGCCGCTGTGGGCGCGCAATCTCAGCACGTATGGAGGCACGGATATTCTGGCGTTGCAGGCGCACAACCGCGCGGTGGTGGGCCAGCCGACCAGCGCCGATCTGGTCGCCAAAGCGGGTTTGGGCGGCTATGCCGTGAAGATGGCGCGCGTCACTTTTCAATCATTTTGGGGCCAGTTTGGCTGGATGACAGTGCTGCCCGGTGACCGCATCTACCAGGCGCTGCTGGCGTTTACGCTGCTCAGCGCCGCGCTCTTTGTGGTGTGGTGGCTGCATGGTCGCGTGCTGCTTGATCCCACCCAGCGCCGCCGGCTGATGTTGCTGGCCTTGCTCGCGCTGTTCGCGCTGCTGGCCTACTTTTGGTACAACCTGCAGTTCGAGCAATTTCAAGGCCGCTATCTGTATCCGGCGCTGACCGCGTATGCCACCGCATTCGCCCTGGGCTGGAGCTGGCTGCTGCGGCGCTGGCCGCGCGTGGACGCTGCGCTGTGGCTGATCGTGCTGCTGATGTTTGCCGGGCTGGATGTTTACATGCTGTTGCGCGTGATAGCTCCGGCGATGAGGGCGGCATAAGCATGCCAATTAACGAACACGGCCAGCCGGTCGGCGATGCGCTGCCAAACTGGACGGCGCGGTCGTTGCCCTCGCGCGCGGCCATGACCGGCCGTTACTGCATGCTCGAAGCGCTCGATGCGGACCGGCACGCCGCCGATCTGTTTGCGGCCAATACTCAGGACGCAAGCGGCGCCAACTGGACCTATCTGACGGTAGGACCCTACGCGTCGTTTGAAGACTATGCCGCCTGGGCACGCAGTGTCAGCGCCGGCGCCGATCCGCTCTTCTTTGCCGTTGTCGATGCGAAAACGAGCAAAGCCACGGGTGTGGCGTCGTATTTGCGCATCTTTCCGGAAAGCGGCTCGATTGAAGTTGGCAACATCAACTTTTCGCCTCTGCTGCAACGCACGCGCGCGGCGACCGAGGCGATGTTTCTCATGATGCGCCGGGCGTTTGACGAGCTAGGCTATCGCCGCTATGAATGGAAATGCGATGCGCTCAACGCGCCTTCGCGCGCGGCGGCGCTGCGTTTTGGGTTTTCGTATGAAGGCTTGTTTCGCCAAGCCCTGATTTACAAAGGCCGCAACCGCGACACGGCCTGGTTCTCGATCATCGACAGCGAGTGGCCGGCGCTTAAGCGTGCATACGAACGCTGGCTCGATCCAAGCAATTTTGACGCCGCGGGCCAGCAGCGTGTTTCGCTGGCGGCCATGAACAATGGCGCCCGCCAAAGCGCTTAGCGCCGGACGATTGGCACGTATGTCTTCTGTGTCGGTCGCGGATCAGTCGTGGCGCGGGCGGGATAACGCCGGCACCGATGGGTGTTTCGATTGAACCCGGGTCCGACGTCGTCACTGGCGCTTCGACGACTTCCAGCGCCATGCTCGACTCGGGACTCGGGACTCCGAATAGTTAAATCGCCAATCCCTTGAACTGGCTCATATACAAACTGAAATAGAAGCCGCGCGCGTCGAGCAGCTGTGTGTGAGTGCCGCGCTCGACGATGCGGCCGTGGTTGATGACCAGCACCTGGTCGGCGTCGCGAATGGTGCTGAGCCGATGGGCGATGACGAAGCTGGTACGGCCGCGCATCAAGCGCAGCAGCGCCGCTTGAATGCGCGCTTCGGTGCGCGAGTCGACGCTGCTGGTGGCTTCGTCCAGGATCAAAATGCGCGGATCGGCCAGCACCGCCCGGGCGATCGACAGCAACTGGCGCTGGCCCTGGCTCAGATTGCCGGCGCGTTCGGACAACTGCGTTTGATAGCCGTTTGGCAATTGGCGGATAAAGTGGTCGGCATCGGCCACGGCCGCTGCTTGCACGCACTCGTCGTCGCTGGCGCTGAGCCGCCCAAAACGAATGTTGTCCAGCACCGTGCCCGAGAACATGAACGTGTCTTGCAGCACCAAGCCCAGCTGCGTGCGCAGCGCCGGCTTGTCGATTTCGGATAGGTCGCGCCCGTCGATGCTGATGCGCCCGCCGTTGATCTCGTAAAAGCGCGTGAGCAGGTTGATGATGGTCGTCTTGCCCGCGCCGGTCGGCCCGACCAGCGCGACGGTTTGCCCGGCCTCGGCATGCAGCGTCATGCCCTGCAACACCGGCGTGCCGGGCTCATACTCGAAATCCACAGCGTCGAAGCGCACATCGCCGCGGAACGGTTGGGCGCCGGCGACGGCGCCGCCGGCAGCCGCGTCGATCTCGGCAGGCGTGTCCATGATTTCGAACACGCGCTCGGCGCCGGCCAGCGCCCCTTGAATGGCGTTGTACATGTTGGCCAGCTGGCGCAGCGGCTGGATAAAATTCTGCCCATATGTGATGAACGTGGCGATGATGCCGACGCTCACAAGCCCATCCAGCGCCAGCCAACCGCCCAGGCTGGCCAGCACGATGACAAAAAAGTTGCCCAGCACCGCGGTCAGCGGCATCAGCAGCAGCGCATACGTGTTGGCGTAGACCCCGGCTCGATAGACCAACGCATTGTGCTTGCCAAAAGCCTCGCGCACAGACGCGCCGCGCCGAAAAGCCTTGACCACTTTTTGGCCGCTGATCGCCTCTTCCATCACCGCGTTCATGCCGCCCATCTGCTTTTGCAGATCGCGAAAGCCCTTGCGTGTGTAGCGCGCCACGAAATTGGTGAACCAGAACATGATTGGCACCACCACCAGCGACGCCAGCGCCAGCCACACATCCAGCGCGAACATGGCGATCAGAATGCCGACCAGCGAGAGCACGCCGGCCAGCAGTGTGGTGACGTTTTGCGAGACGGCCTGGTTGATCGCGTCGATGTCGTTGGTCAGGCGGCTCATCAGCTCGCCGGCCGGGTTGCGGTCAAAGAAGCGCATGGGCAGCGTCTGCAGATGCTCAAAGAGGTCGCCGCGCAGTTGCTGCAGCGCGCGCTGCGACACGGCGGCCATCGCCCAACCCGAGATCGCCTGGAAAGCATTGTTCAGCACGTATACCGCCAGCATGATCAGCGCCAGCGTTCCCAGTCCTTCGGCGCGTTTGGGCACAATGTGCAGATCGATGGCGCGGCCCATCAGATAGGGCCCGGCAAGACCGAGCAGCGTGTAAAGGATGACGAAGAGCACCATGGCTGTCAGCTGCAATTTGAACGGCGACAAGTAGGGCAGCAAGCGGCGCACCGCACTGCGCGAATCACGCGCCTTTTCGATCTTGCCGATGCCAACCGGGTGGCGCGGCCCGATGCTGGCGCGCGCATCCCCTCCGCTGGAGCTGCCATTGCGGTTTGAAGCGGGTGAATGGCTCATGCCGGCCGCGCCTCTCGCAGGCTGGCAGCCTGTTCGGCCAAGCCATTGCCCAACTGTGTGGCGTAGATTTCCTGGTAAATCGTGCTGTCGCGCATCAGTGAGTCGTGCGTGCCTTCAGCCGCCACACGGCCCTTGTCCAACACAATGATCTTGTCTGCTTTAAGAACCGTGCTGATGCGCTGCGCCACCACCAGCCGGGTGGGCGGGCCGGATTCGCGCCCGTGGCCGCGCGCGTCGAGCGCGTCTTGAATGCGCGTCTCGGTGTCGACATCGACCGCGCTGGTGCTGTCATCGAGGATCAAGATCTGCGCACGCGACAACAACGCGCGCGCGATGGCGATGCGCTGCTTTTGGCCGCCGGACAGGTTGACGCCGCGCTCTTCCACATGCGTGTCGTAGCCATTCGGCAACTTGACGATGAAGTCGTGCGCCTGCGCCGCCAGCGCGGCGGCGGTTACGTCGTCGTCACTTGCGTCCGGCAGGCCATAGCGGATGTTGTCGCGCACGCTGCCGGAAAACAGAATGGTCTCCTGCGGCACGCTGGCAATGTGCATGAGCAGCGAATCCTGGCGCAAGCTGCGCACATCGCGGCCGTCGATTAGCACGCGCCCGCCAGTGGCATCGTAAAAGCGCGGCACAAGGTTGACCAGCGTGGTTTTGCCCGAGCCGGTGGCGCCGAGGATGGCGACCATCTGACCCGGCTCGGCCATGAACGACACGCCTTCGAGCACCTGTTCGCCCGGCGCTCCATGATAGTGAAAGGCCACATTTTCGAATGCGATGCGGCCGCGCACCGGCTCCGGCACATCGATCGCATCCGGCGCATCCTGCACCAGCGGCTGCGTGTCGAGCACTATCTCGATGCGCTTGGCCGAGGCGATGCCGCCAGCCCAGATCGTCGCCAGCATGGTCATCATGATCAACGGCGTCATCGTCGTGAGCAAGTAGTTGGTAAACGCCACCACCTGGCCCACGCTCAAATCGCCGCGTATGGCGTCCAGTCCTCCAAACCACGCCACGCTGACCATGGCGATGTTGACGCACATCGTCAGCGCCGGACCCATGCTGGAGGTGATCTGCATCACCCGCGTGGAGTTGGAGGTGAACTCATTGCTGGCCGCGCCAAAGCGTTGCTGTTCGTGCCGCGCGCGCACAAACGCCTTGATCAGGCGCGCGCCCGCCACATTTTCCTGCAAAACGGTGTTGAGCGCATCCAGCTTTGTTTGCACCACGCGATAGAGCGGCTCGGTCTTCACGATAAAGAACACGATGACCACAGTGGTGACCAGCAGCATCGGCAGCACCACCAACGCCAGCTGCGGGCTGGTGGTCACCATCAAGATCAAGCTCCCGATCATCATCATCGGCGCGCGCGTGCCGATGCGCAGCGTAATTTGTGTCAGGCGCTGAACGGCGGTCGTGTCGCTGCTCAAGCGCACCAGCAGTTCGCCGGTTTTCAGCACATCCAGATTGCCAAACGAAAACGTCTGGATTTTTGCGAACAGCGCTTCGCGCATGTCGCGCGCCACGCTCTCGCCGACGTTGACGGATAGCCCGTTGTTGGCGATCGATATCAGCGTACTCAGCGCAGAGATCGCCAGCATCAGCAAACCGGTTTGCACCACGATGGCGCGGTTGCCGGCTGTGACGCCTTCATCGATGATGCGCTCGATCAAGCGCGGGATGGCCAGATCCATAAAGACTAGCGCGACCAGACACGCGAGCGCCAGCAGCGCAGGCCGCCAATAGGGCAGGAGGAATGACCTGAGATTGAATACGGATTTCATGGCGGCGGGTAGATGGCACAAAGTATATGAATCATTGTGAATTTGTCGCGATGGCTGCATGGCGATCTCCACACAACGGCTGGGACATCATGCGGCGATCGGCGCAAGCGCGCTAAGAACATCTGCCCATTTTTCAAAACTCGGCCCGGCGGGGCAGGCGCGGCGGACGTTTTGTACACATCCTGTAAACGGGGTGCAGGCACTATGCCCGCCACAGGAGACACTCAATGAAGAAATCTGCCACGGCCCGGTCGTTTATCCTCGTTCTGACCCACGCATTATTTTCGTCGGCACTGCGAATGCCGAGCGCGCACGCCTCTGGGGTGGTTGGCGCTGGCAACCCAGCAAGCTGCACTGAGGCGGCGCTGGACGCAGCGCTGTCCGGCGGCGGCGCGATTACGTTCAATTGCGGTCCGGCGCCGGTGACTGTTGTGCTCACCTCCTCAAAGGTGCTTGCGGCAGATGTCAGCATCGACGGCGCGGGCGTGATCGCGCTTTCAGGCGGCGGGACCAACCGCATCTTCGATGTGGGTTTTGGCCGTCGGCTTGTCCTGAGCAACATGACGTTGATCGCTGGCTCCACTGATGGCGATGGCGGCGCCGTCCGTGTTTTGGGTTCGATATCGGCAGACAACGTGACCTTCCGTGAGAATCAGGCGGGCAAGACCGGCCGAGGCGGCGCGCTGTATATCGGCTCAAACGGCGGGGCGCAACTGCTGAACGTTCGGGTTGAGCAAAACAGCGCCGACATCGGCGGCGGCATCTTCTCTGAAGGGTCGCTGTTGATGACCGGCGCGAGCATCAGCGCGAACAGCGCCCGCACGGGTGGCGGCTTGGCGCTTGGCGCCGATGGACCCGCCGCGCTTGTTGAAACAGCGGTGACAAACAATACCGCGACCGGCGAGGGCGGCGGCGTGCATAGCTTGGGTGCATTGAGCGTTGACAGCGGATCGATATACCGCAACAGCGCCGGATATGGCGCCGGTGTCTTTAGCGTTCACGGGTTCACCGCAACCAATTCAACGATCGCTGAGAACAGCGCGTCGGTCAACGGCGGCGGCGTTTTCATTGCGGGAGGCGCGGCGGATCTGACTTTCAGCACGCTGGCCAGCAACAGCGCGGCAAAAGGCGGCAATATTCATGTCAACGCCGGTGTTGCGGCCGCGCGCGGCACGCTGATTGCCGGCGGTTCGTGCTTTGGCGGCCCGACCTCACTGGGGCACAACCTCGACGCGGGCGCGTCGTGCGGGCTGACTCAGCAGAGCGACTTGAGCAACGCCGATCCCAAACTATTGCCGCTGGCCGACTACGGCGGACGCACTTGGTCCATGGCGTTTGACGCTGGCAGCGCTGCATTGGACGCCGGCGGCGCC
>JANMNW010000109.1:0-4403 GCA_031368515.1 Chloroflexota bacterium | reverse complement strand
GTTCGAGTGCGGTGTTGAGCGAAGCCGAGCGATCCATTGGAACCAGCATTTTCACCGCGACTGCCCTGCCTGCGCTGCCGGGGAAAAAGTCTAGACCTGACAGGTCATGACCTTTCAGGTCTAGACTGAATGCAACCGGACGAGTGTCCGATTTGACTCAGTGCTAATTCAGACAAACGGCTTATGTTATGACGCATGCTACAATTCCTGCCGTAATCCGCAGAATTGCGGTAAATACATCTGTTTCTTTTGTGAAGGAGCTACGAACCCGATGGCGACGACCATGCTTACCGACCTGACTCAGTCAGTTGACCAGTCCGTTGAAGCGGCCGAGGCGCAGGCGATTTCCCTGTCACCCACTGCCGAGACAAAGCTTCGCGATCTCCTTGCTTCTCGCAACATCCCGAACCATGGCTTGCGCGTGTTCGTGTCGGGCGGCGGCTGCTCCGGGTTGCAGTATGGCATGGCCTTCGAGGCCGAGCCGCGCGATTTTGACACCGTCGTGAATCAGAACGGCGTGCGCCTGTTTGTCGATCCGACGAGCATGATGTATCTCTCCGGCGCGAGCATCGATTTTGTCGACAGCCTGATGGGCGGCGGATTCAAGATCGAGAACCCCAACGCCGTGGCGGCTTGCGGTTGCGGCAGCTCCTTCAAAACCAAAGACAGCGGCGCGACCGAAGAAGGCGCCAGCTGCGGCAGCGGTTGCGGTTGCCACTAAGTCGGCGCCTGCAACAGCCCGCAACTCTGCGTGTGAGTTTGCGATCCCAACGAATAGGCAGAGCCATCGGTTGTGCGGTTGGTTTCTCCGCCAGACAGATTAACGTCGAAGAGGAGGGTCGGATGCGAGCGCCTGCCGCGCGCGCTCGACGCGTTCCTCTTCGACTTTTTGTTTTTAGACTTGACATCGCCGACGGGGCGTAGGGCTTGTGCGGCCCGCTCGTCAACGAAGCGCCGGCCAGTTTGCATATCGTGACATGGTGTTGAAAAACCTGTTCCCCAAAGATCCGCCGCGCAGCAGCGCCACGCCCAAACGCCTCTGGCTGGATTTGGGCGACTTGGGCGATCTGGTCAATCCGGCTGGACCGCACGAGCAGTGGCAAGACCACGGCATGGGATTGCTGCGCACCATTCTCAAAAACAACGGTCTCGAAACCGACATGTTTAGCACGCGGCAGTGCACAAGCTGGGACGAAGTCGAACGCCGGATGAAAGGCTACGACATGCTGATCATGAACGTGCGCAGCTACACGTACCCGGTCGCGTATCGTTCCGCCAAAATTTTCAAGAAGGTCAACCCCAAAGGTATGGTGCTGACTGGCGGCATGCACGCGACCGTGGCGTTGGACGAAATGCTTTCGGTGCCCGAGTTTGACAAAATCTGCCAGGGCCCCGGCGAAAACACCATCGTCAACCTGGTCGCCAATCCGGATGCGTTCGAGCGCGTCACGCTTGGCGTCGGCGCAAAGAGCATGGCCGAGTGGCCGATGATCGACCGCACGATGTGGCCCAAGCCGGCAAGCAAGAAGCTTGAAGGCAAGTTCAACTGGCCGTTGGAACCCGAATCGGGCTGGGGGCCGGCCCCGGTGGTGACAATGTTGACCAGCCGGGTGTGCCCGTGGCAATGCGTATTTTGCAATGAGAACAGCTATATCCCCAACATGGGCCGCCGCCCGGTCGAGATGGTTATTGAGGAGCTGAACTTTCTCGACAAGACCTATGGCCCGATTGGCTCGCTGGTCATTCACGATTCCATGTTTTTTCAGAATCCGTCATGGCTGGAGGAGTGGGTCGAGAAGTATCCGAAGATGGCCAACAAGGCTTGGCCGTATTGGGCCGCTGCCCGCGCGGACACCGTCCGACAGTGGCCGGAGTTGTTCGAAGCAGTTGTGCGCAAGACCAACTGGAGGACGGTGTCCATCGGCTTTGAGAGCGGCAGCGATCGCGTGCTCAGAATTCTCAACAAAGAGTGCAATGAGCAGGACAACTACTTTGCCATCGATTTACTGACGCGCATTGGCGATGACATGGAGGCAAGTGGCGAACAGGCGCCCGTGTTCTGGAGCAATATCATGCTCGGCATTCCCGGCGAAACGCGCGAGGACGCCTACAAGACCATGCGCATGCTGAAATACACCAAGCGCATCCTGCCGTCGATTTCATTTTACGCGCCGTATCCAGGCTCGGCCTTGGGCAATCAGCTCATCGCAGAAGGCAAAAGCCTGATGAGCAAAGAAAATTACCATCGTTATCCGGACGACGAGAAACTCAAGGGCATCGACTACAAGTTCTATCGCGAGCTTCTTGCGGGCAAGTACAACGAGGACGTCGAGCGCGGCATGTCCAGCGTGCTTCAAAACCGCAGCGACTTCTGGGAAGCGCTGGTCAAGGCATAAATGTCCAGTTTTTCAAATCCCCACTTCTTGTATCTGTTCGACATGACCACCGGCAAGAAGAAGCTGGTCTACGGTCAGTCGCCGGAAGATGCGCTTGAGATTCTCGAGTTTCGATCGACGCCAGAAGAGATGGCGTTGATCATCCGCGATTCGTTCACCAAGATTCATCAACGCCAGCTGCAAGACCACATTCACCTGCTGGGATGATCCGCCGCGAGCGACTGTCATTGTGTAGCAGCCCCGATTTGCTAAACTTGGCGAGCCAACCCATGTTGGCGAGGGGAGACGGAATGACTGAAAAGCTTGTGGGCCGTTACTCGTCCGACACGCACGGCGAGCTGATTTTGCGCAAGGCCGACCATGGCTGGATCACGGTTTGGGAAGCGCCCGGCAGTTCCAGCAAAAAACTCCACGAGCGTCATATGAGCGTGGAGTTTCTCTCAGGCGCGTCTTGCCGGGGCGAATGCGTCTACGACGGCCAAACGCTGCGCGGCAGTTTTTCAAATGTGCCAGAGGACTGGTCGATGTCATTGGATGCCGATGCGATTGCGCGCATGGACATCGATCCGGTGTTCGGGGCATTTGAGGTGACACTCAAAACTGACGGCAGCCTGGCCGGTAGGGTGGGATACATACGGACGTTTGATGTGTTGCATCCAAACGGTCTGACAGTTGTGGGTTCGCGCGACATGCGCTGGTATGACGTTGTTTGGCGGCGCGTGAACTACTGAAGCGCCGCGCGCAGGTCCGCGGGACGGAGCCCGCAGACTACTGTTTCCCCCGCGCGGCGCATACAATGCCGGCATGATCATCTCCGCCGCGCAACGCGCGCTGCTGCTCGCCATTGACGCGGGAATTCGCCTGATGGACCATCGCGATATCGACGGCGTCAAAATGTATCTCGCTCATGCGCCCGATGGCTCGGCCGAGGCAGTCAGCGCCGCCGATGTCCACGCGCTGGCCGACGCCGGGTTGATCAGCAGCAACAAGAAATTTCCGGCCGCGACATATTGGCTGACCGACGCCGGGCGCGCATTGCTTGCCGCCGCACCGACCGGCGCGACCAGTATGACGACAGAATGATCGACCCTGGACTTTGGCGTTCATTCGCGCACATCCTTCAACATGCCGTTCAATCTGCCCGACGCCGGCGTAAGTATCAACACGCACTATATGTGGCCGCGGGCCGCGGCGTTTTTGCCATGAATGCCGCCACCGCCAATCCCGCGAACCGCAGGATGTTCTTCGGACTGCGCTGGGACGTCGCGTTGACGCTGCTGATCGTCTGGATCGTGTGGGGCAGCACCTATCTGGCCATCAAGATCGCCGTTGGCGCCATTCCGCCGTTCGTTCTGATCAGCGGGCGCTTCCTGGCTGCGGGCGCGATTTTGTTTGTCGTTGCGCGCGCGCGCGGCGAGCGCATGCCGTCGTTGCGTGAATGGCGCAACGCGCTGGTGATCGGCGCCTTCATGCTGTGCGGCGGCGTTGGACTGACCGCGTTTGCCGAGCAAACCAATTCCTCCAGTCTGACCACTGTGATCGTCGCATCTGGCTCCCTTCTGAATTTGCTGGCGGCCGGCCTGATCATGCGCGATTGGCCGGGGCGGGCAGAATGGGTGGGTGTGGCGGTTGGATTTGCCGGCGTGCTGCTGTTGAGCTTTGATGGCGATGTGCGCGCAAATCCCGGCAGCGTCGCGCTGCAATATGTGGCGATGTCCTGCTGGGCCATTGGCAGCGCGCTGAGCCGCAAGCTGCTGCTCGCGCCTGGCGCGATGGGCAACGCGAGCGAGATGCTGATGGGCGGGCTCGTCTTGGCCGGCATGAGCGTGGGCAGCGGCGAGCGCATGCCCGCGTCCATTCCCGCGTTGGCGCTGGGCGCATGGGTGTATTTGATCGTGATCGGCTCGGTGCTGGCATATTCGGCATACATGCACCTGGTGAAAAACGCGCGGCCGGCACTGGCCACCAGCTACTCATATGTCAATCCGGTGGTGGCGATCATGCTGG
>JANMNW010000345.1:0-9344 GCA_031368515.1 Chloroflexota bacterium | reverse complement strand
CCGAGATCACAATCCGATCGTAGCAATTCAGCACGCCCCTGATCTGTTCGCTGTAGCGTTCTGCCAAGGTTTCTTCCGCCATCCCCGAACCTTACACGTTTTGGCTTGTCCTTGTTTGGTTCCGGCTTGTCCGGCTTAGGTCCTTGACAATTCATAAGTCATTGCTTATGATTTAGTCATGCAAAGCGCAGCTAGGGCCGAAGACATCGTTTTTCAAGCGCTGGCGGATCACAGCCGCCGGGCGATCTTTGAATCGCTCTCGCGCGGCGAGGCCGCTGTAAAAGACCTCACAGCGCGGTTCGACATCTCGCAGCCGGCGATCTCGCAGCATCTTGCGTTATTAAAGGAGGCGGGATTGGTCACTGCCCGGCGTGAGGGGCGCTGCGTCTACTACCGGATGGAACCGCGCGGTATGAAACCGCTCATCGATTGGATCGCGCACTACCGCGCCTTCTGGACAGAACGCGTTGAGCGGCTCGAACAACTGCTGGAGAGGATGGACAAATGACGCCAATCGACACGACCGCGCCAGCGCAAACCGAAGCCATATCTTTTGAGTTCGATCTGCCGCACGAGCCGGAGAAAGTATGGCGCGCGCTCACCGACCCGGAGTTGCTCGCTGAATGGCTCTTGCCGGTCGCCGGTCTCAAACTGGAGACCGGGCAAGCTTTTGCATTTCAGGCTCAGCCGCAGCCGGGCTGGGACGGCGCCGTGAAATGCCGCATTCTCGAAATCGATACGCATCGAAAACTCAGCTATGCCTGGGTGGTCGGCGACATCGACACGGTTGTCACGTTTACCCTCACTTCCGCCGGACCATTCACTCGCATGACTCTTGTGCAGTCGGGATTCAAGCCGAATCAGAAACAAAACTTCGCCGGCGCGCGCTACGGCTGGACGATGATGGGCGAGCGGCTGCTTGGCCTGCTCGCAAGGAGCCAGTAATCGTGAGTAACCTCGTTCGACAAATACACCGCTGGCTGTCCATCGCATTCACGCTGACCGTCGCGGCCACGTTTATCGCGTTGGGACAGAAGGAGCCGGTTGTCTGGATAAGCTATCTGCCGCTGCTGCCGCTGGCCTTGCTGTTTTTTACCGGGGTCTACTTGTTTGTGCTGCCGTATTTCGCCAAGTTGCGCAAGCGGCGGCTCGATAATTGATTGACCGGGAAGGAGTTTGCGGCTGGCGGGCCGCGCGCCCGCGCATCGTCTCAACAAACGCACAAGGAAATAAACTATGCCAACAAAAACGCTACCCAAAAATCAGCGCGCGGAATTGCTCCGAACGTTAAAGGCCCGCTTTGAGAAAAACATGAAGCGCCATCAAGGGCTTGCATGGCCGGACGTGTTGGCAAAGCTTGAAGCCAGCGCCGACAAGCTCTGGTCGCTCAATGAAATGGAAAGAACCGGCGGTGAACCGGATGTGATTGGTCTGGACAAAAAATCCAGCGAATACATTTTCTGCGACTGTTCCGCAGAGAGCCCCGCAGGCCGCCGCAGCCTGTGTTTTGATCGAGAAGCGTGGCAATCGAGAAAGGAAGCCAGGCCCGAGAACAATGCCATCGACATGGCCGCGGCCATGGGCATCGAGATGCTGTCGGAAGAACAATACCGGCAGCTGCAGACGCTTGGAAAGTTCGACGCAAAAACGTCGAGCTGGATTCAGACGCCGCCCGCCATCAGAAAACTCGGCGGCGCGCTTTTTGCCGATTACCGCTACGACACGGTTTTTGTGTATCACAACGGCGCGCAGTCCTACTATGCCGCCAGGGCATTTCGCGGCTTGCTCAAGGTGTAGCGCCAGCGCCAACCGCCCCGCCTCTGCAACTTCGGCCGCGCGACCGCGCATTAGCAGCCAGGTGGCCGCCGCCAGCCGACATGCGCCAAACAGCCAAGCCGCATTCCGCATTGCCCCTGAATGATTTGGAAAACTGCGCACTGGAACTTCGTCTGCCTGAGACTCTGTTTGCGATCACCGTGTGTGTCTACTATAGTTCCCGGCGAAGCTCAGATGATTGGCAGCGGAGGTGACACATGAAATGGTTGGTGATCGCGCGCGCGGTGGCAGTCGTAACTGTGATGATGCTCACAGGCACCGTGCCTGGACGCATGCGGGCGATTGAGTCTGAGCCCAAGCATGCGCGAGTCGATTCTCGGCCCAACATTGTGCTCGTGTTGACCGATGATCTGGATGCTCGTTTGAGCACGCTTGACTATACGCCGCATATTCGGCAACTTTTGCAGCAGCAGGGCACCAGCTTTGTCAACGGCCTGGTGCCCGTGTCGTTGTGCTGTCCCAGCCGCGCATCGCTGCTGCGCGGTCAATATGTGCACAACCACACGATCTACACCAACGGTCCGCCAGACGGTGGCTTTCAAAAGGCGGTCCAGATCGGCCTTGAACAGTCGACCGTCGCAACTGTGCTTCAGAACGCGGGTTACCGCACTGCACTGATGGGCAAATACCTGAACGGATACCCATTCACCAATTCACTCACCTATATTCCGCCGGGTTGGAACGAGTTTTACAGCCCGTCCAGCGACGCGGCTTACTTCGGATTCAGCTATACGTTGAACACCAACGGCGTTCTGGTGCCTTACGGCACTGCGCCAGAAGATTACATGACCGATGTGCTGTCGCGCACGGCGGTAAATTTCATCACTCGCACCGTGCCAGGCGGCGCACCTTTCTTTTTGTATATCGGCACCTATGCGCCGCATGGCCCCTCGACGCCTGCGCCCCGCCACACCAGCCTGTTTACCAATGTGATTGCGCCCCGCGGCGGTTCGTTCAACGAGCTCGACATGAGCGACAAACCGCCGCTCATATCGACTGTCCCGCTGCTCACGCCCGCGCAGATAGCCGACATAGATGAGCGCTACAGGCAACGGCTGCGCTCGATGCAGGCTGTCGACGAAATGGTCGAAGCGCTTGTAAACACCCTGCAAAGCACGGGCGTGCTCAGTAACACCTATTTTGTCTTTACCTCAGACAACGGCTACCACATGGGGCAACACCGCTTTCCGCCCGGCAAATACACCAACTACGAAGAAGACTTGCGCGTGCCGTTCATCATCCGCGGGCCTGGCGTGCCGGTCAGCCAAACCTCGCCTGCGCTGGTCAGCACGATCGATTTGATGCCAACATTCGCCGAAATTGCACAAACACAGACGCCAACCTACGTGGATGGCCGCTCGCTTCTTGGTTTGGTGAATGGCACTGCGACCCTATGGCGCCAGGTATTGCTTCTGGAACAGTATCCTTACTCCGGTCAAAGCGACGATCCGAGCGCGCTGCGCAACGGTCTGCTGGAAGCAGATGAGATCGACCAAACATGGAAGGGACTGCAAGGCGTTTCATCACAGTGTCTCTCCACTGCTTCGCCAAAACCAATCTACACTGGCATCCGCGGAGTGCGTTACAAGTATGTGGAACACCATGCTTGCGACCGCGAAGTCTATGATCTGAACAACGATCCTTTCGAGATGAACAACATCTACAGCCAGACAAGCACCGCGACACGCGCCCAACTGGACGCATGGCTGCGAGTGATGGAAACATGCGCGCGCGACGCTTGCCGCGCGCTTGAGTTGGCGCCACCCACAACCGTTTTTGTGCCGGCTGTGCTGCGCAACTGAATTCAATCAGGCGAATACCACATGTCCGATCGTGTGATTCTCTTCGACCCGCACCCGCGGGTGATTGACCAAATGTTTAGCCCGCGCGACAAAGCCCGGCTCGAAGCGCTGGGCACCGTGATCTGGCACGATGGCTCGCCCATGCCTGAGAGCGTGGTCGAACAGCATCTGCCAAATGCGGTGGCGCTGATCGGACAAACCGCTATGCCGCGCGCGCGCCTTGATCGCGCGCCCAACCTGCGCGTCATCGTCAACGTCGAAAGCAACTTTCTGCCCAACGTCGACTACGACGAGTGCCATCGCCGCGGCGTCCATGTCCTCTCGACCGGACCCGTCTTTGCGCAGCCGGTGGCCGAGATGGCTCTGGGACTGGCTCTGGCTGCCGCCCGCCGCATCCCGCAAGCCGATGCGGCCATGCGTACCGGAAGCGAGTCGCTTTACGGCGCAGCCGACAGCCACGACTCGTTCCTCCTCCATGGCAAAACGCTGGGCGTGCTCGGTTGCGGCAATTTGGGCCGGGCGCTGCTGACATTGCTTCGTCCGTTCAGCCGCGATCTGCTGGTGCACGATCCCTGGCTGCATCCAAGCGTGCTGCGCGACTTGCAGGTCGAACCTGTGGGCTTTGACGAAATCTTCACACGCTCGAAAGTGGTCTTCATCATGACCGCCACCACCAGCGAGAATCAAGGCGCCATCGGCGCGCGCCAGTTTGCAGCCATGCAACCGGGCTCGGTGGTGGTGCTGGCCAGCCGTGCGGGCGTGGTTGACTTTGATGCGCTGTTGGATGCCGCGGACAGCGGGCACATTCGAGCGGCCCTCGACGTGTATCCGCAAGAGCCAATACCGGCCGATCACCGCGCCCGGCGCACTCCGAACACCGTGCTGCAGGCGCATCGCGCCGGCAACGTGCCGGAAATTTGGACCGGCATGGGCGAGCTGGTGGCAGACGATCTCGAGATGATTTTTCGCGGGCTGCCGCCGCAGCGCTGCCAGCGCGCGCTGCGCGAAACCGTCACTCGCATTCGCAGCATGCCGGCCGGGCAAACCCGCTAAAACGCATCATGAAACGCGGATTCAAGCTTTTGCGCCCGCATTTCATGCATGCCACGTAAAGTCCGCATTTTTGGCTGACTGCCAGATAAACATGATCGCAGTAGTGATAACCACACCGCTCGGCGCAATCCACGCCGACCTTGATGAAACTGCCGCGCCCCTCACGGTGACTAACTTTCTGCGCTATGTCGACGCCGGATACTTCACGGGCGGGCAATTTTGGCGCACGGTGCGCCTTGACAACCAGCCCGATGTGGCGGTGAGAATAGAAGTGGTGCAGGCCGACGTCAACCCGGCTCGCAAGGGAGATCTGTTTGCGCCCCTACCTCTCGAACGCACGCGCGACAGCGGTTTGCGCCACATCGACGGCGCGCTGTCGATGTCGCGCTTTGCGCCGGATTCGGCCATGTCCAGCTTTTTTATTTGCATCGGCGATCAGCCAGAACTGGATTTTGGCGGCGCGCGCAACCCGGACGGCCAGGGCTTTGCCGCATTCGGCCGGGTTCGCACCGGCATGGATGTGGTGCGCGCAATCCAGATGTCGCCGTGCAGCCAGGCCGGAGGATCGCCCGACCCAGGTTATGCGCAGATGGCCTATCAATGGCTCACTCCGCCGATCCAGATCGAGGGCATTGTCCAGAGCGCGTGGCAGGCGTGAAGCGCCTGATTCATGGGTCAATCCACGGGCCGTCACTCACAGCCGTTTGGCCATATGAATATCGGGCCGGCCATAGCCATTGGCATCGGGAACCACCCCGACAATCGTGTAACCGCACTTTTGATAGAACTCGTACGGATGCCCTTTCAGGTTCACGATGCCTGCCAGGTGCGCCCAGGTGTCTTGATATAGATCGACGCCGCTCAGCGACGTCATATTCATCTCGTCGTCTGTTCCAAGCAGCATGGTCAAAGCGCCTCGCTGGCGGACCTCTGCCTCGAGCGCGGCGACAAGACCGCGGCCTATGCCTCGCGACTGCGCATTGGGATGCACAACCAGCGGATGCAGCTCCCATACGCGGGCATATGCGTGCCGTCCGCCAATCCACCCTTGCACGCGTCCATCGTCGGCCCTTGCCACAAGACAAATACGATCATCTTCCAGCGCTTCACGGAGCTCTTGCAGCGCCGCTTCGTGATCGGGCCAGGAGCTCGGAGACATGGCGGCGAAGCCGGCTGTCAGCACGTCTGCCGCTTGGTGCATAGCGGCGACATCGCTCGGATCAAGATGACTGATCAACATGGCCTGTCTTTGCACAAGGCACACGCGCATGCACGTGCCTTGTTGTTCTGTGCTTAGTTTAAGGCACGCGCCGGCATGTGCACTCCCGCCAAACCATAGCCGGAACGGACGGCAAGGGCCAGGTGCTTGCGGATAGGACACCAGAGCAACGCGCCCAGCGACGCCACGCCAAAGGCATTCAGAAAGGATCTTCGGGATATGCTCGAACCCATATCTTGCATGGCCGTGCAAAAATACGGGCGCCGGCATCGGGTTGCCGCCGCCACAAGAGTGACGTTGATGAACAGTCAAACGATGAACGCGATCCTATCCTCTCGGCATGTGGTGGTGTACCACAATCCAACCCAGTGGGCGGCCGTGCCCGCCAACAACGGCGCCAACGGGCCGGTTTGGCAGTGGGGTGACGAGTTGCTCGCGGGCTTTACGCTGGGGGCCTTCGCTCGCGCAGAGGGCATCCACCAGTGCGACCATGCCAAGCCCTGTGACTCTTGGCTGGCGCGCAGCACGGATGGCGGCGAGAGTTGGCACGCCTGGAAAGCGGAAGGCTATGCTGGCGCGCCGGCGGCAAGCAGCGCGCCGGCCAAGCCGCTGGACTTTGCAGGACCGGGGTTTGTTCTGCGCGTCGAAGGCAACGGCTATCACGGCAACACGGGGCGCCGCTGGTTCTTCAGCGACGACCGCGGCGCGACCTGGAGCGGCCCGCATGCGTTCGGCGGGCTTTTCGAAGACAACACGTTCGAGAGATTGGAGTTCACGGGCAGAACAGCCTATCTCGTCATGGATTCGCGGACGCTTTTGCTGTTTGCCTCGGCCCGTCGCGTCACGGAAGCTGGCTCGCTAAAGGTAGCCATCCCGGAAAAAGCATTTGTGGCGAAAACCGAAGATGGCGGCTTGAGCTGGCGCTTTGTGTCATGGATGGTGCCGTGGTCGGATCCCCACCGTGCCGTGATGCCGGCGCCGGTGCGGCTCTCGCCATCGCGCCTCGTGGCGGCGCTGCGGCGCAAATCGCTGAGCGGCAGCCATTGGATTGACTGCTATGCAAGCGCGGACAACGGATCAAGCTGGTCGCATCTCTCATTGATTGGCGACACGGGCGCCGCCAACGGCAATCCGCCCGCATTGGTGGCCCTGGCTGACGGCGTGTTGTGCTGCGTTTACGGCAACCGGACGGAACGGCGCATGATGGCGCGTTTCAGCTCAGATGGCGGCGAAAATTGGAGCGCCTCCGCCGTGCTGCGAGACGATTTTTTCTCGGCCAACGGATTGCCCGATTTGGGATATGCCCGCCTGTATCAGAGGTCCGACGGGCGTTTGGTGGCCGTGTACTTCTGGTGCACCCGCGAGCGGCCGGAGACGCACATCGAAGCCACTTTGTTCCAGCCAGCTTAAAGCCATTGGGACGGCGTGTTCGGTATCGGTGCAAAAAACTAGACACCCGCCGCGCCGAACGCGGCGCATCTTTCGCCTTGAAGCGCAGCAACAAAGATCAGCTTTCCGGGATCATGCGCTCGGCATAGAGCTCGAGCAAATTGCCGCTTGGATCGGTGAATTTTGCGCTGAATCCCGCGCCTGGCGCAAGCTCGCAGGGATCTTTGACAATTGTTCCGCCAAAGGCGGTGATCCTCTCCATCGCTCCCTGCATATCCGGAACGGTGACTGAAAATCCGATTCCGGCGCCATTTACGGACAAGTCAAGGTCAAGACCTCCGCTGATGTTGCCCGCGCGAAACACCCAGAATCGTTCGTTGAATTTCTCCAGGGTGAATCCAAACACATCGCGATAAAACACAATTCCGGCTTCGAGGTTGGGGGCGGGAATTGTGATCCACTCAATAGCGCAGGGTTTCATATCTTTCCCTCTAATGTTGCCAGGATCTGCTGGCGGCTCGCGCCTATTCGTCGCCGTTTGGACCATACATGCCAGGCAGTTGGACATCCCTGAGCCGGCAATAGACTGTCAGTTGCCCGCGATGATGAATGATGTGGTTCAGGCAGTCCACGCGGATGACATGCTCGCGCGGCCGCGCCATGAACACTCTCTGCCCATTGCGCACGGTCCAATTCTCCTGTAGCGCATGCGCATCCAGCTTTCTCACGGACGATGCGGCATTGCTTGCGCGCGCGTCGAAATAGCGCAGCACATCCGCGGTGGACGACGGCTCAGCGCCGCTAAAGCCCTTTGTCGCGTAGTCGAGTTCATCGGTCGACGCCGCGAGTGTGATCCACTCGGCCATGTCTGCGATGTGCATAGCCAGCGCGCCAGCGCTGGGAGACTTCTCATGCGGTTTCCAGGCGAGCATGCTTTGCGGCAGTCGTTCGAAAATTTGTCGGCACAAGGCCAACTCACTTTCGACTTCGTCGGCGAGGGTGTATTTGTTGGTATGGCTCATATGCTTTTGCGATTCAGGGGCATTCTATCGGCCATGACCGTACGCGACGGGAGCGGCGGCGAATGCCCCGGTCACTCTACATTCCGTCCAGCGCACTTTCCCGCGCCTTGCTAAGATGTGTCGATGGCAACGGCTGCTGAATTTGACCGCCTGGTCGAGATTAACCTGGGTGACATTTATGAGTCGCTTGGCGTCAGGCGCAGCGCGGTGCTCGACGCCGTGTTTCGCTGGCCGGCCAGACGCTTTGCCCGGCAGATGTTCGAATTCGACCGCCGGGTCGGCGTGGATGGGTTGCGCTCCGCCGCGGCCTGGGCCGCTCGCCAGTTTGCCGGCGCCATGACGGTTGTCGGAGCGGAGCATATCCCGGCCAGCGGCCCTGTGCTGATCGTGTCCAATCATCCGGGGCTGAGCGACACCATCGATCTGTTTGCCTCGATCCCGCGCGACGACCTGCGCATCGTCGCGGCACACCGGCCGTTTTTGGCGGCGTTGACCAACCTGACCGGTAAGCTGGTTTTTGTGCAGCAGGATGCCGGCGCGCGCATGGGCGCATTTCGCAGCGTGATCCAAGAGCTCAAGGCCGGCCGCGCTGTGCTCACCTTTCCAGCCGGCAAGATTGAGCCCGATCCCGGCATTCGCCGTGATGACGCGCGCGCCTCGCTCTCCGGCTGGATCGAAAGCACAGGCCTGCTTGCCCGCTTGATGCCGGAAATGCGCATCGTCCCGGCGATCGTGAGCGGCGTCTTTTCACCGGCGGCGTATCGCAACCCGCTTGCGCTGCGCAAACCCGAGCTGGCGCAGCGCGAACGCATGGCCGCGATGATGCAGGTGATGTGGCCGGGTTATCAGAACAGCCCTGTTCGGCTGCGCTTCGGCCCGGCATTGCACGCGGCCGCGCTCACCGCCAACGGCGCCGATGCGGCAGCGATCACCGCGCTCATCCGGGAGGCCGCGGCGCAATTGGTGTGACCCCCGCAAAGTCCAGTTGATGCGCGAGAAATACCAGTTCGCCCCGGTCGATCT
>JANMNW010000272.1:0-3778 GCA_031368515.1 Chloroflexota bacterium | reverse complement strand
TGCTGCTTTGTCACAAGTGGGCAAACCGCGTTTTAGGAACGCTCCAGCATAATGCGATCTGTGATGAATCAAAGTGACACGAGTGTGCGCAGCATGCACATTCTGGACTTCGGGCTTTTCCGTGTGCATGCCGGACGCACCATTGGCATTCCGGGCTATCTGATCCAGAGTCGAGACGGGCGCAACATTCTCGTTGATGCTGGATTTCGGCGGGCATATGCCGAGAACGTTGAGCAGGCCAGCGCCGAAGACGGGCTGGGCGCTTTTGGCGAACTGCTCAACTTCGACGGGCGCCAAATGCCTGAGGCGCAGCTGGCGTTGCTGGGTCTGCGACCGGCCGACATTGACACGCTGATTCTGACCCACACGCACATCGATCATGTCGGCGGCCTGCCCGAGTTTGCGCACTGTGAAGTTGTGATGCATGAGGCCGAACGCGCGCTGCCTCGACCGCTCTACTTCGACGGCCGCTGTCCGTTCCAATGGCCCGCTGTCCGTGAATGGCGTCTCGTATCCGGCGACCGCGAGTATCTTCCGGGCTTGCGCTTGCTTGCCACGCCCGGGCACACGCCTGGGCACTTGTCGTTGCTGCTTGAACTGCCGAACAGCGGTGCGGTGCTGCTGACCGGCGATGCAATCGACCGCCCGGCTTTGTTTGACGAGGGCTTTGCCAACGCGCAGGCGCTTGCGAGCGCGCATCGCCTGATGGCAATTGCGCGTGAACGCAACGCGCAAATCATCTATGGCCACGACCCGCGGCAGTGGCCAACCTTGCCCAAGGCGCCGCTGGGTTATGACTAACGCACGTCGCGGCCCTGATTCAGGATGATGACATTGCCGCTGCAGCAATCGCCCGCGGGCGAAGCCAAAAATGCCACCCAGGCGGCGACTTCGCTGGTTTCCATGGCGCGGCCGCGTGGCATTTGTGACAATGCCTGTGCCAGCACATCCGGTGGCACGACATCAAAAAGATCGGTTCGGGTCATGGCTGGCGCAATCGAGTTTACGCAGATGCCTTCTTTGGCGTAACGCCGCGCAAGATGCTTGGTCAGAGTGTCCAAGGCAGCTTTGCTGGCGCGATAGTGGGCTGGATCAAACACCTCAAAGTTGTACGCGCCATTGCTGGAAATATTGACGATCTTTTTTACGCCCGGTCGCGCCAGCATGAGCGGGATAGCCTGCTGGCAGCAGAAAAATGCGCTGTCGAAGTTCACCGACATCTGGCGGCGCAGTTCGTCCGGTGAAATGTCTACGAATTCGTTCATGAAGCATGTGCCGGCGTTGTTGACCAGCACATCCAAACCGCCCAGCGTGTTCGCCAACTCGGCAAATAGCTGTCCGATCGCAGCCGCATCGGTGACATCCGCCTGGCGCGGCAAAAATGACTCGCCCAACGCCGACGCAGCCTGCGACAGTGTTGCGCCGTCACGATCCACGCCGATCACACGATAGCCTGCGGCCAGCAGTGCTTTGCAGATGGCGAGTCCCATGCCGCGAGCGGCGCCGGTGACCAGGGCAAGGGCGGGCGAAGTGCTGTGAGTCATGAGTCGTTCAGCCGGAGGGTTTTGCCAAAATATTGGCGCGGTTCATGGCGAGGTCGATGCCGTCCTTGAGCCAGGTCTCGATGGCGGCGAGGGAACGCTCGATCATGTCGTTGACATCCGCCAGCTCGCCGCCGTCGAAGTTTTGCAGCACGTAGGCGGCCGGGTCCATGCGCCCGGGCGGCCGGCCGATGCCCATGCGCAGGCGTGGAAACTCCTGCGTGCCTGTGCACTTGATGATCGACTTCATGCCGTTGTGCCCGCCCGCGCTGCCGCCTTTGCGCATGCGCAACTGGGCGGCGGGCAAATCCAGTTCGTCATAAAGCACCAGCAGGTCTTCGGGCGCCGCTTTGTAAAACTTGACGACCGGGCCGACGCATTCGCCGCTGCCATTCATAAACGTCTGGGGCTTGACCAGCGCGACTTTGTGGCCGCCGATATCGCCGAGCGCGACCATGCCGCGGCTCATCATCTTGTCAAATTTCATGCCGTGCTTTTTTGCAAGCGCGTCGATGGCCATAAACCCGATGTTGTGGCGGTTTTTCTCGTATTGCTTGCCCGGGTTGCCCAGGCCGGCGATGATGCGGCGTGTGCTTTCCATGTCGCGCAACTGTGACTCGTTCAGCTTCCGTAATCCACGGGTTTGCGGAAAAGCCGCGCCGCGGCGAGCGACGCCAGCTTTTTCAACAGGGCATAGCCGATCAATCCGGCCAGGCCGAAGGCCGCCCAGCGCAGGCCGCGCACAAACGCGCCAGGCAAGCGTTCGGCGGTAGCGACCAGTTGGTCGAGCGTGTTGCGCGCTGATTCCAGTTCGCTTGCGCGCTGGCCGCCGCCTGCCGCTTCGGTGCTTGAGCCGGGCGCGGGTGTGGCCGCCGCCTGAGCGGCATTGACCATTTTGATGTTGCGGACGATCGATTCATTGACCGCGCCGTCGCTGCTGAAAACCTGCAGGCGCAGCGCATATTGGCCATCAGCCAGCGGACGCGTGTTCCACGCCTGCAACACGCCGTTGGGCACCGGCTGGTTGTTGCCGCCGATGATGATCCAGTTGGTCGCTTCGGGTTCCAGCGCGTAGGCAATTTCGTAGCGAGTGAACCCTGGCGCGACCGCGCTGCCAACGATGACCAGCGTGTTGCGCGCTTCCTGTTCTTTGATGGGTGAGGTGATGCGCGCGACAGGAATGACCGGCGGCGGCGTGGGCTCTTGGGCGAGAGCGGGACCCATGACGGCCAAAGCCAGCGCCACTGCGGCAGCGCGCATTCCAATGCGCACGATGTTCGACATGCGGCCGCGAGTGTACCATCCTGAACGGACGCTCGGATTCTGAGAATAGTCTTACCTGTCAGGTCGAAAGCGAAGTAAGCTTAGGCTTTCCTTACCTGTCAGGTCCATGCCGCGTTTTCGCTCCGCCCGCGCCCTCTCCTTCGTTCGCCCGCGCCACCTCGTGTTGTTGGCGCTGCTGATCGCGGCCGCGGCGCGCATGTTCGCTATCGACTCCCTGCCGCCAGCCACGTGGTTTGACGAAATTTGGTTTGCCCTGAAGGCGCGCGAGTTTTTGCAGACCGGCCAATTGCAGCCGTTCTACAAGACGTTTTGGGGCGGCGTGCACCCGTTTATGGTGTACTTTACGGCGCTGGCGCAACTGGCCGGCTTCGACAGCCCCAGCGCAGCACGCCTGATTAGCGTACCGGCCGGCATCTCCAGCGTGGCGCTGGCCTACGCCTGCATCACTCGCCTGCTGCATGGCAGCTCGCTGCATATCTGGCGGCGCTGGATTGCCGCGCTGGCGGCGCTGCTGTTGGCCGCGTTGCCCGCATGGATCATCGTCGCGCGAATCGGCTTGGAATGGCCGATCGCCGCCACGCTCACACTGCTCATCATTTGGCTGTATCAGCGCGCCGAGAATGCGCATGGTGTGCGATCGTTGCTCTTGTTTGTCGCTTGCGGCGTGGCGCTGGGCGTAAGCCAGTATTTGAGCCAGCACATGCGTTTTGTGCTGCCTTTGCTGGTGCTGTATATCGCGCACGATCTGCTGGCTGGCCGTGCCGCGCGCCGTGAGCTGGCGCGCGGGCTTTTGCTGATGCTGGCGGCGGCGCTGATCGTATGCCTCCCGCTGATCGACGTATTTGTCAAGGACCCGGCGCTGCTGACCGCCCGCGCGAGCATCATCACCAACACGCACGGCCAGAGCAGGCCGGCATTTTTGCTGGGCAACTTCGGCGCGGTGGCGCAGTCGT
>JANMNW010000267.1:0-2256 GCA_031368515.1 Chloroflexota bacterium | reverse complement strand
ATTGTTGGGCCTGCCACGTTGTCGCTGATCATTCGGGCCGTCCCGGTGACCGCGCGCACAGTTTGCGCGACGTTCGACAGGGTGGGCTGCACTTCTGTGCGCAGCACATGCACAAGATCCTGCATGCGATAGATCAGAATGATCAGCAGGCCGGCGATGGCGATGTTGGTCAGCATCAGCACAACGGCGGAGAGCACAATCACAATGTCGCGGATGTTGGCCGTGCGCGCCGGGTTCGACGCAAGCAGCCATATCGCGCCGACGAGCAGCGCAAGCAGCACGATCAGCAGGATCACGGCAACGACGACCGCTTTGCGTCCTTTCGCCGCGGATGCCTTTGCGTCCGCTTCGGTTGACACACGCGTGCTACGCACAGATGCCGTCTCGCCTTCCATATTTGCTTAAGATTATACCTGTCATATCATCTCCACACATGACTACCTTACCTCCAAACAGCGTCGCCTTGGTCACCGGTTCCGGGCGCGGTCTCGGGCGCACCATTGCCGAGCGGCTTGCGCAGCTTGGCGCGGATGTGATTATTCACGATCAGTTTTACGAATCGCCGGCCGTTTTTGGCGAGGCCGAGAACATCGACGTGGTGGCCAGTTTGATTGCCGAAGAGCATCACCGTCGCGCGATTGCCGTGTCTGCCGACATCGGCAAGCCTGAGCAGGTGTTGGCGGCGGTCAACAAAGCCCAGTCGGCTCTTGGGCCGATCAACATTTTGGTGAATGTGGCTGGCGGCGACATTGGGGCCGGCGGCAAGGGCAAACCCAATCCCAACGACGCGCTTAACACCTCGATTGAGGACATTCGGGCAATCTTCGACCGCAACATTATCGGCACGATGATCATGTGCAAGCATGTGGTGCCCGGCATGATCGAACGCCAGGCGGGGAGTATCGTGAACATCGCTTCGGTCGCCGCGCACATCGCCGTTTCGCCCGAGGTGGCTTATGGCGTGGCCAAGGCGGCTATCGTGCACTACACGCGTTGTCTGGCCAAGGAGCTGCGGCCGGTGGGCGTGCGGGCCAACGTGGTCAGCCCGGGCCCGACCAAGACCGCGCGCTTCCTGGCCACTCGTGTCACGGACCCGAAGATGATGGACGAAGGCTCGCCGTCGTTGCTGCGCTATGCCAACCCCGGCGAGATCGCAGACGGTGTGGCGTTTCTTTCGTCACTGGAGGCCAAGTTCATTACCGGGCAAGTCCTGCCTGTGGATGGCGGCATCGTGTTGCATGCACTTTAGCGGGTTCGACCACCCCCAGAGGGTTTGACCACCCTCAGATTCACATAACCGCGTTTCGAAGGATACAATTTCGCAATGGCCGAATGGACAAGCAAGTACCGCGTCAAACCCGGCGCCCGGGTGAACTTGAGCAAGTGGAACGCAAATGACAGTAGCGGCTTTCGCGACGGCAAAGGCAGCAAAGAGCAGGGCCGCGCCGCCTTGGATAAGCTTAACGACAAACTTGAGTCACAACAGGAAATGCTGTTCGCCCAGCGCAAGCACAAGGTGCTGATTGTGCTGCAAGCCATGGACACCGGCGGCAAGGACGGCGTCATCCGCAGCGTCTTCGACGGCGTCAACCCGCAAGGCGTACGCGTGGCGTCGTTTGGCCGCCCCACGCCGTCCGAGCTCGCCCACGACTATCTGTGGCGCGTCCATGCGCAAACACCCGCCTCCGGCGAAATTGTGATCTTCAACCGCAGCCACTACGAGGATGTGCTGGTCGTTCGCGTGAATAGCCTGGTCGCGCCCGAAGTGTGGCGCAAACGCTATGAACACATCCGCGAGTTCGAACAGACGCTCAGCGATGAAGGCACCACAATTCTTAAATTCTTCCTGCACATCGACCGCGATGAGCAAAAAGCGCGCCTGCAGGCGCGCTTGGATGACCCTTCAAAGCACTGGAAGTTTCGCCTGGGCGATCTTGACGCGCGCGCCAAGTGGAACGACTATATGGCGGCCTTTGAGGACATGCTCGGCAAAACGTCGACCGATGCCGCGCCGTGGTACATCGTTCCCGCGAACAAGAAATGGTATCGCGACTGGGTGGTCGGCAATGTCATCGTCGACACATTGACAAGCCTGAAGATGACGTATCCGCCATCGGAAGAGGATTTGAGCAACGTCACGATCGACTAAGCGCCGCTGAGATCTCGGCCCAGGTTGGCGCGCCTGATTGCGCGCCGGGCTTTGTGGCCTTAAGCGCGGCGCCGATGGTCGCCACGCGCACGCAGGTCTCGGTGTTC
>JANMNW010000249.1:0-3085 GCA_031368515.1 Chloroflexota bacterium | reverse complement strand
CTGTCGCGCCGCTGATCGACGAACTCACGCGGGCGCGGCGCGGGCTGGCGCACACCGAGCGCATGGCTGCGGTGCTTGAAGAGCGGCAGCGCATCGCGCGCGAAATTCACGACACGCTGGCTCAGGGGTTTACAAGCGTGATCATGCATCTGGAGGCGGCTGAACGCTGCCTGACCGGCGACCCGGTGTCGGCCGCGCCGCATATCGCCGAGGCCAAACGCGTGGCGCGCGACAGTCTGCGCGAATCGCGCCGCTCCTTGTGGGCGCTGCGCCCGGAAGTGCTGGAGGGCGATTCGCTGAGCGCCGCGCTTCGCCAGCTTGTCGACCGGCTGAACGAGCGGGGCGCCGCCGCTCGATTTGTCGAGAACGGCAAACCGCGCGAACTGGGCACTGCCGTCGATGTGGCGCTGCTGCGCGTGGCGCAGGAGGCGTGCGCCAATATCCAGAAGCACGCGCGGGCGAACGTGGTCACGCTCACGCTAACTTTCATGGACGACGAGGTTGCGCTGGATATTCAGGACGACGGGGTCGGTTTTGATCCGGCTGCGGTGCGTATGGGCGCGTCTGGCGGCAGCTATGGCCTGATCGGGATGCGCGAGCGCGTGGAGCAATTCGGCGGCTCGCTGCAAATTGAGAGCTCGCCCGGTGATGGCACCACCATCGCCGCGCACATCAAAGCCTGAGCGCTTGTTTCAGCACCACCATGCCAACACGTTTGATCATCTGCGACGACCACCCCGTTGTGCGCTCCGGGTTGCGCGGCATGTTGAGCACGCAAGCGGATTTTGAGCTGGCGGCCGAGGCCGCCGATGGCGAACAGGCGGTTGCGCTGGTGGCGGCGGTCAAACCAGACGTGGTGTTGATGGACTTGCGGCTGCCGGTGCTGGATGGCGCGGGCGCGATCGCTCGGATCCGTTCGGCCGCGCCGGACACGCGCGTGATTGTGCTGACGACGTACGACAGCGACCGCGACATACTGCGCGCGATCGAAGCCGGCGCGATCGGCTACCTGCTCAAAGACGCGCCCGCCGACGACCTGTTTCGGGCGATTCGCGCCGCCGCCTGCGGCGAATCGATTCTTGCGCCGACAGTGGCGGCCAAGCTTGTGCAAAAGGTGCACGCGCCGCAAGACAACACGCTCAGCGAGCGCGAGATCGAGGTGTTGCGCTGCGTGGCACGCGGCGCCAGCAACCGCGAGATCGCGCGCGAACTGCATGTGAGCGAAGCGACGATCAAAACGCATTTGATCCACATCTATCGCAAGCTCGACGCCATCGACCGCGCCTCGGCCGTGATGGCCGCGATTCGGCTTGGCGTTATAGCGCCCTAGCGTCTGCGATCGACTAAGGGTTTCGACAGCAGCGACGGTCCAGCCGGGCCGTTGCTAGGACCAAGCCATATCGTATTCGGCACACCTATGATCAATACACCCACGCCTTTCTGGAGAAACATCGCGCGCTTGCTGCGGCCCTATCGCGGGTGGGTGGCGCTTTGCGCGATCGCCAACCTGGTCAATGTCGCCGCGACCGCCGCCTCCGGATTGCTGTTCGGGCCGCTGATCGATGGTGCGTTGGCCGGCCGCTTCGAAGAATCTTGGCGCTGGATCACGCTATATGTGATCGCGATCGCGCCGGTTTGCGCGCTGTATTGGCTCGGTCGCTGGGCGCAGACGCGCTTCGTCACGGGCGCGGCGCACGACTGCCGCTTGGCGTTGGCGCGGCACGTGCAGCGCCTGCCCATCGCGCGCATCGAGCGCGAAAACACCGGCGAGTTGATGGCTCGCATTAACACCGGCGCAGATCGGCTTGCCGATCTACTGGATCGCACGCCCGAGCTGTATAGCTGGCCGCTAACGTTTATCGTTGGCATGGCGGCGATGCTGTATCTGAGCTGGCCGCTGACACTGCTGGCGCTGGCCTTCGCCGTGCCCGCCACCCTGGTGGCGCAGCATGTCATGAAGCCGGTCGAAGCCCTGTCGCACAAACGCGTCGAGCGCGCGAGCGAGGCCACGGCCATGGTGCAGGATGCGCTGGCGGGAGTGGCGGTCGTCAAGTCCTTTGGGCTGAAGGAGGCGATGCTGGCACGGCTGAATTCGATCTATGAATCGATACAAACGCTGAGTGATGCGGCGGAAAAGCAAAACATCAAAGCGCTGGTGCCCTATCTGCTGGCGCAGTATGTGCCGCAGATTGTCGTGCCGTTGGCGGCCGGGGCGTTCGCTGTGTCTGGCTGGCTCTCGCCGGGCGGCGCGCTGGCCGTCTGCGCGGTGTATTACATGGTCGTCGGTCCAATCAGCGGCGTCGGCTACTGGCGCATGCAGCTGAGCTTTATGCGGCCCGAGATTCAGCGCGCGTTTGAGGTGCTGGATATGGCGCCCGAACCTTCCGGCCGCGCGTTGACGGAGTGCGCGTCAACTTTGGACGTGCCACTGGCGATCACCGCGCTGCAATTTCGCTATGCCGACGACCGCGAACCGGTTTTGCGCGATGTGTCGCTGCAAGTGCCAGCCGGGCGCACGGTGGCGCTCGTCGGTGCCAGCGGCGGCGGCAAGAGCAGCGTGATCAAGCTCATCTGCGGCTTCTATGTGCCGCAGTCGGGCGAGGTCCGACTGTTTGGCCAATCGCTGGCCGAACTTGATCCAGACAACGCGCGCCAAATGCTGGCACTGGTATCGCAGGACACTTATTTGTTTACGGGCACGATTGCCGAGAATATCGGGCAGGGGCGGCCCGCCGCCAGCTTTGACGACATCGTCGCCGCGGCGCGCGCCGCTTACGCGGATGCGTTCATTCGCGCGCAGCCGGAAGGCTATCAAACGCGCGTGGGCGAGCGCGGCGTATTGCTGTCCGGCGGCCAACGCCAGCGCATCGCGCTGGCGCGGGCGATCTTGAAAGACGCGCCGATCTTGCTGCTCGACGAACCCACAGCGTCGCTGGATTTGGAATCCGAAAGGCTGATACAGGACGCGTTGGCCCAATTTGGCCGCGGCCGCGCCACGCTGGTTGTCGCGCACCGGCTCTCGACCATTCGCGACGCTGATGAAATAGTGGTGCTGGATCACGGTTGCGTGGCCGAACGCGGCGCG
>JANMNW010000239.1:0-13580 GCA_031368515.1 Chloroflexota bacterium | reverse complement strand
CCGGATACGCGAAGGTTGGCACGTGCGCGGCGTTCAAGACATCCTCGCCGCCGCGCACCGCGCCGGCGCCCATCCATGACGCCAGCAAGGGTTTGCCCAGCGTCTGCGCCAGCGGCTCCAGCAGCTTGGCCGTCTCGGTCGCTTCCGTCATTGCTTGCGGCGTCAAGATCACGAGCAAGCCGTCGCTGTTCGGGTCCTGGCCGGCGATTTCGATCGCGCGCGCATAGCGCTCGGCGGTGGCATCGCCGAGCACATCGATTGGGTTGGCGTGGCTCCACGCCGCCGGCATGAACTCGTTGAGCTTTTGTATCACCGCATCGGACACAGGCGCAAGCTCGCCGCCATGGCGCACCAAGGCGTCGGTGGCCAGCACGCCGGGACCGCCGGCGTTGGTGATGATGGTCAAACGATTGCCCTTTGGGCGGGGCTGTTTGCCCAGCACCTCGGCCATGTAGAACAAATCCGCAATGGTATTGACGCGCAGCACGCCGCTGCGCTCAAACGCCGCGTCCAACGCATCGTCGCTGCCGGCCAGAGAGCCGGTGTGCGATGCAGCGGCTTTGGCGGCCGCTTGCGTGCGGCCGGCTTTGATCACGATGATCGGCTTGGAGAGCGCCACTTCGCGCGCGGCGCTGATAAACGCGCGGGCGTCGCCGATCGTCTCCATATACATCACGATACTGTCGGTGTTTGGATCGTCGCCCAGAAAATCGATCAGATCGCCCCACCCGACATCGAGCATCGAGCCGACCGAGATGAAATGCGAAAAGCCCACGTTCTCGCGAAAACTCCAGTCGAGCACGGCGGTGCACAGCGCGCCGCTCTGGCTGATGAACGCCACGCGGCCTGGCTGTGCGATGGCGTCGGCAAACGTGGCGTTTAGCCCGATGGCAGTGTTCATGATGCCGAGGCAATTCGGGCCGACGAAGCGCATGCGCGCGGCGCGGCAGGCGTTCAACACTTGCCGCTCAAGTTCCACACCCTCGGCGCCCACTTCTTTGAATCCGGCCGAAATGATCAAAGCGCTTTTGACATCTGCAGCAATGCATTCGGCGATGACGCCGGGCACGGTTTTTGCCGGCGTGATGATGATAGCCAGATCGACATTTGGCGGCGCAGCCGCAATGCTGGCGAATGCGGGCAACCCCAGGAGCGTCGTGCGCTTCGGGTTAACGGGATAAATATCACCTTTGTAAGCCGCGATCAGATTGCGCATGATCGCCAAACCGACGCTGCCCTCTTTGTCAGTGGCGCCAATTACGGCGACTTTCTTTGGATTGAATAGCGCGTGAAACGATTCGCGTTCGCGCCGGGATGCGTCCAACGATGTGACCGATGCGCCGACTGCGGGGGGAACTGCGGGATTTTCCATGCTTGAGATACTCCAAACCGACCTCCAGCATTATGCCCGTCCGTCTGGCGCAGTCGGCCCCGCCTCCTGACCAGGCCTTTTGGCGAGCCGATCGTTGGATCTCTTCAGCCACGAAATAGCTGAGCAAGATGACTTGTCAGACCTGTCAAACTTGCCGGTTTTGGTCGCGAACCTGACACCGTATTGCGGATTTGTGGCGGTGCTTCGCATCTCTATCGCCTTGATGTAACTTAAAACGCACTTCTACGCAATATTGCTGCACTACCAAAGACCATTTCATTGCCTAATCCATTAGAGGTACGCAGAAACCTTGCGCTTCTGCGACTTTCATTCAATAGTCGCTAAACAATTGAGACGAAAGTCCCGGTGGCATCAGTCACAATACCTACGACTAGGTTCGTATGAAGCACTTGGTGTCACATTGACAATTAAGACTTAATCTTTATAGTGATAAATCGATTGGCGATAGTGAGGGGATGCCAATCACGGGAGGGAGATCTGCCGGCTCGGCAATGGCTGCGGATCGGAGTTGCTCGACACACGCGCAGAAAATTCATGTCGTGTTGTTATTAGAACAAAGGACTCATGTTTTCAACCACAACCAGCATCAAGACTCGCGCTAGCATCACTGCCGAGGAGGAGTCCGACACCAACCGAGTCACCGTCAGCGTTGTCATTCCTGCTTTGAATGAGGCGGAAAATCTTCCGCACATTTTGCCGCTGATCCCGACCTGGGTGCACGAAGTGATTTTGGTCGATGGCAACTCCACGGATGACACCGTGGCCGTGGCCAAGCGCGTGCTGCCCTCGGTGCGCATCGTAAAACAGGCGGCCCATGAACGCGGCAAAGGTTCGGCTCTGCGCCTGGGTGTGGCCGCATGCCGCGGCGACATTGTGGTGCTGCTGGATGCCGATGGCTCGACGGATCCTGCCGAGATTCCTGTGTATGTCAGCACGCTGTTGGCCGGAGCGGACTACGCCAAAGGATCACGCTTTCTGCAGGGCGCCGGCACGGTGGACATGCCGCTCTATCGCCAGATTGGCAATGGCAGCCTGGTGCTGTTGACCAACATCCTGTTCAAGACGCGCTACAGCGACATCACCTACGGCTACAACGCTTTCTGGCGCAGCGACGCGCATCTGCTGGCGCTGGAGATCAACGGCTGGGCGTGCGAAATCGTCAACAATATCCGCGCCGCGCGCAACGGCTTGCGCATCGTGGAAGTCGCCAGCTTTGAGCATGAGCGCATCGCAGGCGAGGCCAAGCTGCAGACGTGGTCGGCAGGCTGGACCATCCTCAAAGCAATTCTGCGCGAGCGCTTCCAGTCCTCGAATGCGATGAAGCCAAGAAAGCAGAGCAAAAGCAAGCCGCGCCGCCCTTCGTTTCTGGAAGCCTACTTCTCAAATACGTCCGGCGCAGATCTGGCCTAGGAGTGCGTGGCTCCGCCGGGCCGCCCCTCGCCGACCCCAAGCCGTTACCACGCTGATTGGGTGGCTGGATTGCGGTTATGAAACCCGCTTCGTGTCGCCCGAACATCGGCACAACGGTTTGGCTGCGAGGCAGGCGCCTGCGCTTCCTCGCAGCACTTTGTGCAACATACTGCATCGTTGCGCTGATGCGGCACAGTACAATCTAGCTATCATCGCACCGCCATGACCGCCCGACCGCTTCGCATTCTCTTCGCCACCCCGCGTTTCTATCCGGCACAAGGGGGGGTCGAAAACCACGTTTATCAGGTCGCGCGCAGGCTGGCCCAGCAGGGTCATGAACCGGTCGTTTATACAACTGACGATGACGGCGCGCTTGCGCCTCACGATTCAGTCGAAGGTGTGCGCATCCGGCGCTTTCGCGCCTACCCCGCGCGCTCCGACCTCTTTCTCTCACCCCAGTTGCACGCCGCCATTCAAGCCGAAGGCGCCCACTTCGACCTGCTGCATGTTCAAAACTATCTGACCCTGGTCTCGCCCGCGGCGATGCATGGGGCGAAGCGTGCCCGGCTGCCCTATGTGGTCACCTTTCACGGCGGCGGTCACTCGCAGTCCTGGCGCAGCTCGGTACGCGGGCTGCAGGGCCGCGTGCTGCGGCCGCTGCTGCTGCACGCCGACCGGCTGATCGCCACCGCGCGCTTCGAGGTCGATTACTACAGCCAGCGCCTGAAGCTGCCCCGCGACAAATTTGCCTACGTCTCAAATGGCTGCGACATCGCGGTGCGCACTGTGGACGTGCCCCTGGCCGATCCACCCCTGATCGTGTCGATAGGACGGCTCGAAAAATTCAAAGGCCACCATCGGGTGCTAAAAGCCTTCCCCGCGCTGCTGACGCAGGAGCCACGCGCTCGGCTGCTTCTGCTGGGTGACGGTCCGTTCAGGCACGAACTCGAAGCGATGGCGCGCGGGCTGGGTGTGGCCGACAAGGTCGTGATCGGCGGATTGCCGCTGGCGGAGCGTCAGCGTATGGCCGAGACCCTGTCAAGCGCTTCGCTGGTAACCCTGATGAGCGAATTTGAGACGCAGCCCATGGCTGCGCTCGAAGCCATCGCCCTGGGACGGCCAGTGCTTGTGGCGGACACCTCCGGCCTCAGCGAGCTTGCACAACATGGCTATGCGCATGCGGTGCCATTGGACGCGCAACCGGACACATTGGCCGGCGCTATGATTGCGCTCATGCGCGCGCCAAAGTCGCGTCAGGCCATCCAATTGCCCACCTGGGACGAATGCACCGAAGGGTTGATAGCGCTCTATCGCGACGTGCTTGCGCGCAACAAAACTCGAGGTTCTGCGTGAGCTCACTTGCCTCGGCGGCGCCCAGGCGTCCAGCCGTCGCGCCGATGGGCAATCGTGCATCGTGGATCACGTCATTGCGCCTCGATCTGCCGGTTGCATGCCTGTCCATCGCGCTCGGCATGGCGGCTGCGTCTTATGGCTACTCGTCGGCGCGCAATGACGCGGCTGAAGCCAGCGTTGCATATTGGTGCGGGCTGGCGGTGATGATGCTCGTGCCCGCCTGGCGCTTGATGCAACCCGGCCTGACCCGCCGTGAACGCATGGGCATCATTCTGGCGCTAGGACTGGCGCTGTACTTCGTCAAGTTCATGCAGCACCCCACCCGCTTCGCCTATCACGACGAGCACGCGCACTGGCGCAGCGCGCTGGATATCGCGCGCACGGGCAAGCTGTACAACGTCAATCCGCTGCTGCCGGTCACGCCGCTGTATCCTGGGCTGGCGCTGGCGACCGCATCGTTGTCCAAGATCACCGGGCTGGATTTATTCGCCAGCAGCGTGCTGCTGATCAGCGCCGCGCGCATTGTCATGATGCTGGCGCTCTATCACCTGTTTGAGACGGCAACGCGTTCGGATCGGGCAGCCGGCCTGGCCTGCGCGTTTTATGCTGCCAATCCCAATTTTCTATACTTCGACTCGCAGTTTTCATACGAAACACTGGCGTTGCCGCTGGCCATCATGCTCACGTATGCCATGGCGCGCACGCAGCAAGGCACCGAAGCCGACAACACGCCCGGGCTCACGCTCATCGCGGTGCTGACGCTGATGTGCAACGCCATGACGCATCATTTCACGTCGTATGTCACGATCGTCTTTCTGACGCTGTGGGGGCTGATGTGCCTGTTGCTGCGCAAGCATCAGCACAACCGGCCAATCCCGCTCAACATCGCCATCCTTGCCATTCTGATCAACGCCAGCTGGCTGCTGTATGTGGCCAATTTCACGCTGACCTATCTGGCCTTTGTGTTTCAATCCGCATTTGAAGGCTTGGTCAACGCCGCCAGCGCCGGCGGCAGCATGCGCAGACCGTTCGAGACCGACGCCGGCAACAGCGGGCCGCCCATTTATCAGCGTTTGTTGGGATTTGCGTCGGTGGGCTTCACCGTTGCCGGCATCCCGTTTGGCTTGTGGGAAGTGTTGCGCCGGCACCGCAACAAAGCGATGCTGCTGGTGATGGCCGGCGGCATGCTGCTGCAACCGGTCATGTATGTTCTGCGGCTGACCTCATCCACCGCCGGCTGGGAAATCAGCAACCGTTCGGCCGAGTTTGTCTTTCTGGCCATCGCGCCGGTTGTGTCGCTGGCGGTGTTTAGCCTGAGTTTTCCGGCCCGGATCGACGCCATCAAACGCTGGATCGTGGCGCCGGCGCTGATGACGATTTTGATCGGCGGCATCATCGTGAGCACGCCGACGTGGACGCTGCTGCCCTGGCCCTATCATGCCGGTTCCGATCAACGCTCGATAGAGTTGACAGGCATTTCGGCAGCGCAATGGTCGAAAGAGTATTTGGGAACCGGCCGGCGCATCGTGACCGACCGCGTTAACGGGCTGCTTTGGGCCACGCACGGCCTGCAGTTTCTGGCCATTACCGACGGGCATCCTATCCTGCCGGGACTGGTCTTGTCGCCGCGCTTTGACGAAACGTCGCGCGCGATTGCCCGGCAGTCACGCCTGGAATACCTGATCGCCGATACACGCTTCAGCCAGCAAGAACCGCTCTTTGGATACTATTACGTCGAAAATGAGCGGGCGATTTACGGCATCATGAATCCACTGCCGCGCGCGTCGCTCGAGAAATACGATTCAATCGCAAACGTCCAGCGCGTCTTTGACAATGGCGCCATCGTCGTCTACGACATGCGGAGGATTTCGTTTGAACGCTAGCGGCCGCAACCGGCTGGATCTGCTGGTCTGCGCTGCACTCGCCATGGTCGCTCTGGCGGCATCGCTGGCGCAGCTTGAAGCCAACTGGCTGCGTGTGGTGCTGGGCGTGCCGCTGGCTCTATTTCTGCCGGGCTATGCGCTGATGGCGGTGCTCTTCCCGCGCAGAACTGGCAGCACATTGCGCGACTCCACGCGCATCATGTTCGCCATCGGCACAAGCATCGTGATCGGCATTCTGGCCAGCTTTCTGCTCAACTTCACGCCGCTTGGCATCAACGCGCTTCCGGTGACGGCCACACTTAGCGGTTTGACCCTGCTAATGTGCGTGCTCGGTTGGCGCGCGCTCGGCGTGGAGCAGCGCTTTGCCGCCGTTCCACTGCGAGAGCAATTCGAACGGCGCGGATTCAGCCTCAGCCAGATCAGCTTGCTTGGCATCGCGCTGATGATCGCGATCGGGGCGGTGGCGTATTCGATTCAAGAAGCCAGTCGCATTCAGACGCCCGGTGTGCTGGAAATGTGGCTGCTGCCTGCGCAACCCGACGACGGCACGTTACGCTTTGGCGTGCGCAACATCAACTCGACTCAGACCGACTACCGGATTGAGGTGCAACGCAACGGCTTCACGCTATATGAGTGGCGGCAGATCAGCGTATCGCCGGGCCAGACTTGGGAAGTCACGACAACGCTGGGCGCAGACCTGCCCGGCAACGGGCCGATCGTGGCGTCGCTCTACGCCGCTGACAGGCGAGATGTGCCGCTGCGCCGCACGCAGTACTGGCCGCGCTAAGCCCACTGCCGGCTATGGCGCGGCATACACGCGCACATAGTCGACGACATAGTAGCTGGGAATAGGCGTGGTGACGTCGATCTCGCCGCCCCAAGAACCCGGCCAGCCTGCACCGGAGGTCACCAGCAAATACATCGGCACATCCGGCACTCGCTTATCAGCGCGATGGTATTGCTGGCCGTCGATATACCAGATGATCTCTCCCGGCGTCCACTTGACGGCGAATACGTGAAAATCTTTGGAAAGATCGTCGCCCTTGTGTTCAGCGCCAATTTGCCGATGCACGCCCGCATCGTCGTTGTAGTGAAGCGTGCCGTGGACGATGTTCGGATCTTTGCCGAGATACTCGAACACATCGATTTCGGGCGGCCAGGCTTTTGACGCCGGCATCAGCCAGAACGCCGGCCACAGCCCATTGCCCGATGGCACTTTGGCGCGGATTTCGGCATAGCCATGGGTGAATGTGAACGTGTCAAAAGACGACAGCATGCCGAACGTGTATTCATAGACCCTGCCCAGCGCTTCGCGGCGCTCACGCGCCACTTCGAGCCGGGCTGCGCCATCGGCGATGGTGACATTGTCGGGCTCGTTAAGCCCGGTAGGCACATCGCCCAGCGCGCAACGCAGTTGGCCGTCAATCATCTCGCCAAAGTAATAACACGTGGTCCACTTTTTGGCGTCGAGCGCAGCCGCGTCGAACTCATCGGCAAAACGCAGCTGCCATCCTGCTTCGACAGCGGCCGGCCGATTGGCCTGCGCGTCGCGCGCAATGAAGTAACCATAGGCGCCGATCGCGATCATCGCAATGCCGACGATCATCAGGATGGCATTGCGCACGTTTCGATGCATTTGCCGCCTACGATACTACTTCCGCATGGGCGCGCTGCTCAACAGGCCCGGCCTCCGCGGCGATGTGTTGAACATTCGGCTCGCGATGGCGCCGAAAAAACGCTCTTACGTCACGCTCTTTCATGTCGCGCCAATACCGCACCGAATGCACGACTTTTTTGCCCTTCGCCAGCAGCTCATCAGGCGCCGCTGGCAGACCGCGCCATGCTTGTGCGCACGGCCGATCGCCCAAGGAAAAGTCGGCCGCATCCAGGCCAACCGACAATACGCTGACGTTCGTGATGTGATCTTCCGCCAGGCGCAGGTTATCCAAGCGTTCATCCTTGAGAATGCCGGCTCGATGCAAGCGCTCGACGCACGCGTAGCTCAGGAAAAATGCGCCCCCATACACGTGCGAGCCCAGTTCATAGCCCCGGCGCATGGCCCGCACCAGCATCTGGCGAAATGCAAATCCATTCCAGGCCGGCCAAATCCAGCTGAGCGGGTTGAGCGCTTGCACTGCCATGGACACGTTGATTGGCCACCAGCGCATCGGCCGGCCGTGATAGTCGGTTTTGTAGACGCCCAGCTGGCCGACATTCGGATGCCCCTCAAAATACGCGGCGGCCTCAACATCGGGCAGCGCGCCGATAATCAGCGCATCGGAATCCATGCGCAACAACACCTTAAAGCAGTAGTGTTCATATGCGTGGGCCGTGCCCTGGCAGATGTTCAAGAACAAGTGGGCAAACATGCCCTGATGCGTCCCTTGAACCACATCGGCATCGGGAAAGGTCCGCTGAACAATGTTGCCATTGCCTTTGCGCGAGTTGTCCACCAGAATCAATTTTGTGTCCGGCGAAAGAAAATGACGGACGCTATCCAATGTATCAAGGACGCTTTCAAGGGGCTCAGACGGACCAAACGGAACAACAACGACAGTGTGATGAAAAGGCTTTGATGAATTGGCTTGGATTGAAGGCGACATGAAGCTTCCTGCGATGATACGTACGGCGATGAGTAGCTAGTGAGCAAGTGTTGACTGTGAACTCAATTATAAACAATATTTTAAAAAAGCGCACAGGTTGCGGTTTTTGCCAAACTGTTGTCAGTAATTGCATCATGCCACGCTTGGCACGGCTGTTATGTCATCGTACGCTCGTGATTTACAGAGTGCCAAACCCGCGCATGCGCGGCATGAGCCTGATGCTATGATCGCGCGCTGAAGTCAGGTCCCACATGATCGAATTGCTTGAGCAGTGTGTGCGCATCCCATCGTTAAGCGGGCGTGAAGGGGCTGTAGCCGATTTTCTGTCGAGCGAGATGGCCGCGCGCGGGTTCGATCGCAGCTTTGTCGACGAGGCGGGCAACGCAGTGGGGGTCATTGGTTCGGGGCCGCGCCAAATTGTGCTGCTGGGCCACATGGACACGGTCGCCGGCGATGTGCCGGTGCGCATCGAAAATGGCGCGCTTTTTGGCCGCGGCACAGTCGATGCCAAAGGCCCGCTGTGCGCCTTCGTCCTGGCCGCGGCCGCGGTCGGGCGCTCGTTCCCGCGCGACGCTTGGCAACTCATCGTCATTGGCGCAACCGAAGAGGAAGCCGCGTCGTCACGTGGCGCGCGTCATGCTGCCAAAACCTACGCGCCGGAGCTGTGTGTAATCGGCGAACCCAGCGCCAGCGATGGCATTACGCTGGGCTACAAAGGCCGCCTGCTGATCAGCGCGCGATTTGAGCAGGCGTCGCAACACACCGCTCTGCCCGGCGCCAACGCCAGCGAGGCGGCCGTTGCGCTGTGGAATTATGTCGCAGCGAAGGCCGCCACCTACAACGCCACCCAGCCCAAAGCATTCGATCAGATCCTGCCGTCATTGCGCCGCATTCAGTCCGCCGACGACGGGCTCAAAGAATGGTGCGAGATGACGATCGGCGCGCGCTTGCCGTTGGAGTTTGGACCTGAGGCCTTGCGCACGGACGTGGAAAAATGGCAGGCGGAGCAAGCGCCGCGCGCAGGCGACCGGCGCTCGCCAATCTCGGTCGAGCTGGTTTTTTCTGGCCCCGAGCACGCCTACCGATCGTCAAAAGACACGCCGCTTGCTCGCGCGTTTGTTGAGGCCATCCGCGCAGAACAGTTGCGCCCGGCATTCAAACTGAAGACGGGCACCGCTGATTTCAACGTGGTCGGCCCGGCATGGAAGTGCCCCATCGTGGCCTATGGCCCCGGAGACTCATCGCTCGACCACACGCCGAACGAGCATGTGCCGATCGCTGAGTTCGAGCGCGCGGTGCGCGTCTTGGAGCGCGTGCTGCACCGACTGACAAGCGGCGAATGACCGTGCATCCGCACGCGGAGCGGCGGAACACTCATCTTTCTCCGCGTCTCCGCGCGCGCCGCCCCACCGCGCAGGGGGCCGATGCAGAATCCTGAGGCGCTCCCTGCTGGCCCGACGAGGCATCGCATAATGGTAAAATCGAGGCCACAAAGTTGGGGAGTCGCCAAGTGGTAAGGCATCGCACTCTGGATGCGACATTCGTAGGTTCGATCCCTGCCTCCCCAGTAGCGCTCAAGCGAGAATGCGGGGCCGAGAAGATTCGAGTTGAGTCATTCTTGGTCCTGTGTTCGTTTTTCCCGCATGTCAACCACACCTAATATCACTGTCGTCATTTTGGCCGCTGGCAAAGGCACGCGCATGAAGTCCAGGCTGGCCAAGGTGCTGCATCCGGTCGGCGGTAAACCGTTTATTGAACACTGCGTGCGCATTGCACAGTCGGTTTCCGCACAAAAACCCGTGGTCGTGGTCAGCCCGGATGCCGCCCAGCTGCGCGCGGCACTGGGCGATCGCGTCTCATTCGCCGTGCAGACCGATCAGCTCGGCACAGGTCACGCGGTCATGGCGGCTGAGACGGCTGTGTCCGCTGGAAGCGATGTCGTCGTGATGTATGGCGACATGCCGCTGATCCAGGGCGAAACCCTGGCGCGCCTGTGCGCCGAACGCCATCGGCTGGGCGCGGCAGTTGTCATGACCACGCTGATCACGGAGAACGCGCGCGGATTTGGGCGCGTGGTGCGCGACGCTGGCGGAAGCGTGCGCGCCGTGGTCGAAGAAGTGGCGTGCACGCCTGAACAACTCGCCATCAGGGAAGTCAACGTGGGTCTGTACTGCTTCGACGGCGCATGGGTGTGGCAGGCGCTGCGCCAGATTCAACGCAATCCCCAGAAAGGCGAATATTTTCTGACCGACCTGGTCGAAATCGCCGCTGCCGGCAACCACCCCCTTTCGGCGGTGGCGTGCGCCGACCCGGACGAATTCATCGGCATCAACACGCGCGTCGACCTGGCCGACGCAGAATCTGCCTTGCGCAGGCGCATCAACCGCCGGCACATGCTAAACGGCGTCACCCTGCTCGACCCCGCCACAACATATATCGAGACGGATGTCGAAATCGGCATGGACACCACGGTGCTGCCCAACACCCACCTGCGCGGCGCAACCCGCTTTGGCGAAGGCTGGGTTAGCGGCCCGTACACGACTCTGGTCAACGCGCTTGTGGGAAACCATTCGCACATACAGAAGTCCGTCGTGCTGGACTCGCGCATCGACAATCATGTCGAGATGGGCCCGTTCTCACGCTTGCGGCCAGGCTGCCATATTCATGATCACGTGCACATCGGCAACTTCGCTGAAGCCAAAAACAGCGACATAGGCGCGCACACCCACATCGGCCATTTCAGCTACATGGGTGATACTACGTGCGGCGAGCATGTGAACTACAGCGCAGGCGTGATCACTTGCAACTATGACGGCGCGCTAAAAAGCCGGACGGTGATTGGCGACTATGCGTTTATCGGCAGCGACACGCTGCTGGTTGCGCCAGTCGCGATGGGCGCGCGCGCACGCACCGGCGCCGGGGCGGTGGTGACGAAAGACATTCCAGCAGACACGCTCGCCGTCGGGATGCCGGCGCGGGTGATCCGGCAGCTCAACACGGAAAAAGGCCAAATCAGCCAGTGACCATCATCGTTTTGTTCCTGTTGGCGGCGGCCGGGCGAATCTTCTTCGCCCTCGCGCGCAGCGCATTGATCAACATGCGCCGCCCGCGATTGCTGGAGCTTGAACAGCGCGGCAGCACATCGGCTCGCTCGATTCAATTGCTGACAGAAAACAGCAGCCGCTTTCTGGCCACAGCGGAGGTCGGCGCGCTGATCAGCCTGGTCTTTGCCGCCGGCTTTGCGGCGTTATACCTGACACCGCGCGTCGATGCCTGGCTGACGACATTGCTTCCCGCCTACATTCCAGCCGACATTGGCCACGCCGTGGCCTTCTCGCTGGTCATGTTTGTCACAGCGCTGATGTTGTTTGTGCTTGGGCGGCTGGTCCCCGAGGCCATTGCCGTCCGATACACCGAGCCGGTGGCGTTGGCGCTGGTCCGCCCGATGCATGTGGCCAGCGTGATTCTGACGCCTCTGGTGCGCTTTGCGGTTGTGTTGAGCAACGCGCTGTCCATTCCCTTCGGCGGGCAAAAGCGCGAAAGCGCCACGCTGGTGACTGAAGCGGAATTGAAAACCATGGTCGATGCCGGCGAGGAAGAGGGCTTGATCGAAGAAGACGAAAAAGAGATGATTCTCTCCGTGCTCGACTTCGGCGACACAGTGGCGCGCGAAGTGATGGTGCCGCGCATCGACATTGTGGCGCTCGACGCTGACACCGCTTTCGACACCGCCCTGCTCGAAGTCGTCAAAGCGGGGCATTCACGCGTGCCGGTGTATCGCGACAGCATCGACGACATCATCGGCGTGCTGTACGCAAAAGACATGCTGCGCGCATTGTCCGACAACACTAAGCCTACGGTGGGGCAGCTTGTTCGCACCGTGGCGTTCACGCCGGAGTCCAAGCCGGTCAATGAACTTCTGCAGGAGCTGCAGAAGTCGCGCGTGCATATGTCGATTGTGGTCGACGAGTTTGGCGGCACAGCCGGATTGGTTACGATCGAGGACATTCTTGAAGAAATTGTCGGCGAGATTCAAGACGAATTTGACGCGGAAGAGCCGGAAAGCGTGCCTCTGCCCGACGGCATGGGCCATGTGCTGGACGCCGGCATGAACATCGATGACGTCAACGACCTGCTGCATACCCAGCTGCGCAACGATTCCGGCGACACGCTCGGCGGCTTCATCTATGACCAGCTCGGCAAAGTGCCTGTGCCGGGCGACACCGTCCGGCATGATGGACTGATTCTCGAAGTGCTGGGGGTGCGCGACCGGCGCATTCTCAAGGTAAAAGTGACTTATGCCCCCAAAGAAGACGCCAACGGCGAAACGATCCAAGAAGACCGGGCCGCCGGCGGCGCTCACCAGCCTGCCTAAAGACATCATTCTTGTGCTGCTCGAAGTTGCGGCAAACTCGCGCAAGAACGCGCATGTGCCCTATTCCAAATATCGCGTGGGCGCGGCGCTGCTCGGATACTCGGGCAATGTGTATGGCGGGTGCAACGTGGAGAACGCCTCGTATGGCCTGGCCATCTGTGCGGAGCGCACCGCGTATGTCAAGGCAATCAGCGAAGGCGAGCGGGAGTTTGCCGCCATCGCCGTGGTCACCGACGACGGCGGCACGCCCTGTGGCGCCTGCCGCCAGTTCATGTCCGAGTTTGGGCTCGACACGCTGGTCATCATCGCCGATAAGCGCGGCAAATACTCGATCACCAATGTCGGCGAGCTACTGCCCGGGGCATTTGACGCAAGCAGCCTGCGCTGACCATGAAACGCTTCCTGTTCTGGCTTGCGCTCGGGCTGCTGGCATTGCCGCTGTTGGCGCGGGCGTTTACCGCATTGAAAGCGAGCGGCCGCGTTTACACGCTGTCGTCCGAGGTGCCGGCGCGCCGCATCGCCATCGTCTTTGGCGCCGGCGTGCGCAACGGCTATCCAAGCGC
>JANMNW010000185.1:0-4186 GCA_031368515.1 Chloroflexota bacterium | reverse complement strand
GGAATTGGAAAAGCACCGTCCATGACAGCCAGACTGTAACAAGCAGCACGGCAACCGCACCAATTGTCATGCCGGTGCCCCCTCATGGACGAGGGTCGGTTTCATCCCTTTTCATCATGGCGATTTAACATGAAACGACTGTACTGCCGACCGCGCGGCTTGCGTGGTTCCAGCGCATTGCTTATGCTGCCGCAACAAGGGGAGAATTCCGCATGCCATCGCCCGCCGAGCATGTTCGTGCTGGCAATGCACATTATAACGAGCGACGCCTGGACGAGGCGGTTGCAGCCTATGATCGGGCCATCGCAGCAGATCCAGCGCATGTCGATGCCCATAGTCACCGTGGGCGCGCCTTGCTGGCGTTAGGGCGCAAACCGGAAGCACTGGCCAGCGCGCTTCGCGGAACACAGATCGACCCCGCATCGGTCACAGCCTGGATCGTCCTAGGATCGACATTTTCCAGTATGCAGCAGTTTGAGCTGGCGTTGAAGGCCTTGCGTAGTGCGCAGCGACTGACGCCCGATCATCCGGGCCTGTCAGGGCTGCTGATCCAAGCGCAGATGCTGTGCTGCGAGTGGGACGGGCTAGACGCGCTGGTCGTAACTGTGGCCGCCGAGTTGGAAGAGGGCAAAAATGCAGTGCACCCGTTCTACTGGCAGGCGATTGCTTCATCTCCGCAAAGCCTGTTGCAGGCAGCGCAAAACCGGCAGCGCCGAGCGGGGCAAGGACTGCCAGATCCACCTGTCTTTGCTACCCCCAAGGCCCACCGCCGCATCCGCATCGGTTATTTGTCGGGCGAACTAAACCTTGCACCCAACGGGCTGGTAATGGCCGGGGTGTTCGACCACCATGACCGTGCGGCCTTCGACATCATCGCGTTCGACAACAGCCGCGATGATGGCACTGTGCTGCGCCAGCGGATCATGCGCGCCTTCACCCGCGTTATCGATGTCCGTGCGTTGAGTGACGCCAACCTTGCCGACGTTATCCGCGCCGAGGAAATCGATATCATGGTCGATCTCAACGGCTTTTTCGGCAACACCCGCAGCGAAGCGCTGCGTTATCGCGCGGCACCGGTACAAGTCAGCTTTCTCGGATGCCCAGCGACCAGCGGTGCGGCCTGGTTCGACTATGCCATTGCCGATGCCATCGTCGTGCCGGACGGTGAGCGGCGCTGGCACAGCGAGGCTATCGTCCATTTGCCCGACACTTATTATCCAACAGACCGGCAACGCGAGATCAGCGACCGGCAGTTCACGCGCGCCGACTGCGGCTTGCCCCAGAAAGGTTTCGTTTTTTGCTGTTTCAACACGTGCCACAAGATATTGCCCGCGACTTTCGCCCGCTGGATGCGCATCCTGAGCGCGGTCGAGGGTAGCGTACTTTGGCTACTCCATGTCCACCCCATCGCCTCTGCCAATCTGAAGCACCAGGCGGCGCGGCATGGCGTCGATCCGGCCCGCTTAGTGTTTGCCGCATGGATGCCGCCCGACGAACATCTCGCCCGCCACCGATGCGCTGACCTGATGCTCGATAGCCTTCCGTATAACGGGCACACGACAACGACCGACGCGCTGTGGGCGGGGCTTCCGGTGCTGACGCTGGTGGGCAGCACGTGGCCGGGGCGAGTGGCGGCAAGCATATTACATGCGTTAAACTTGCCCGAGCTGGTCACCACCGATGGCGAAACGTATGAGCAGAGCGCCGTCTTGCTCGCCACGCGGCCCGAAGCGCTCGCTGAGATCCGCCAGCGGCTAGCCGGCCGGCGCTTGACTACGCCCTTGTTCGATACCGCGCGTTTCACCCACAACCTAGAGGCCGCTTATCGCGCAATGCACGACCGCTGGTTTCAAGGCCAGCCGCCGGGCCCCATTGCCATTCCGGACCACTGATAGCTGCTTTGTCTGGGTGAAGGCCATTACCGGTTCGGCGATGCGCGGTAGCGGGCGGAGTCGATCTTGCTTCGATGGCGGACGACCTCTAAGCGAAATGTCTTCCAGCTGAAAAAGGGTCGACTACGTGAAGATTTTATCCTGCAATCTTGGGCATGACGGTGCGATGGTATGGCTGGTCGATGGCCAGCTGGTATTCTCGCGTGAGGCCGAGAAGGACAGTAATCCACGCTATGCCGCGATCGGCGAGCAACACATAATCGAGACGCTCGACGGGCTGGGCGAAACACCCGATGTCTTTTGCGTCGGCGGTTACTGGATGACAGAATCACCGCTGACCAAGGTTTATCCGCACGTTGGGTATCGCGGCACAGACCCAGCCGGGATTGCGGTTGCCCAGCGCGATGTGGCGGGGCGAAAGCTGCTCAATTTCACGTCCACGCATGAACGATCACATTTGCTATGTGCTTTCGGCCTTTCCGGGTTGCCTAAAGGGACCCCGTGCTATGTGCTGGTGTGGGAGGGTACTATCGGCGCGTTCTACGAGATCGACGAGGCGTTCAACATCACCCTGCTGGGCGATGTCATGAACCGGCCCGGCATCCGTTACGCGACTGTCTATGGACTGGCCGACCCAACATTTCCGAAATCCCAAGACATCGGTCGCGCTGCCGATGCGGGCAAGTTGATGGCGCTGGCCTCGTTCGCCACGCGCAGTACAGCGACAGCTGAAGAGGAACGGCTTTTGTCCTATTTGTTTTCGGCGGCTGTGGTCCGGCTCGATCAGTATCCGGGAATTGAGCAGGCGCCGCACTATAATGTCGGTATGGACGATGCCGAATTCCGCAATTTCGCGGGTATTGCCAGCGACCGCATTTTCGACGCCTTCCACCGCTTTGCCGAGGCAAACATGCGGAAAAACCTGCCGCTGCTGATCGCGGGCGGATGCGGTCTCAACTGCGACTGGAACAGCAAGTGGGTAGCCAGCGGGCTGTTTCCCAAGGTGTTCGTGCCGCCGGTGGCGAACGATTCAGGATCGGCGATTGGCACCGCGATCGACGCGCAATGGCACTTCACCGGCGATCCGACGATCCGCTGGGATGTTTATGCTGGCGACGAATTCGACAGCAGCAGGGATTTCAAGCGCGAGCACTATGAGATCGTTCCCGCCGGTTCGACGCGCGTAGCAGACATGCTGGCAAGCGGGCTGATCCTGTGCTGGGTCAATGGCCGTTACGAGATCGGCCCGCGTGCGCTGGGCAACCGGTCGATCCTTGCCGCGCCATTCAGTGATGCGACGCGCGAGCGGCTGAACGTTATCAAGCGGCGCGAGCAGTTCCGCCCGATCGCCCCGGTGTGCCTTGAGGAAGAGGCGGCGCGTTGGTTTGGCTGCCTCACCCCGAGCCCGCACATGCTCTATACATTCACCGCCACCACTGACGCGCTGCGCGCAGTTACCCACGTCAACGGCAGCGCGCGCATTCAGACTGTCAGCCAAAACAGCAACGCGCCCCTGTTCGCTTTGCTGAGCGCGTTTAAGGCGCGCACCGGCTATGGCGTGTTGTGCAACACGTCGCTTAATTTTAACGGCATGGGCTTTATAAACCGCATCGATGACCTCGACCGATATGTGAGGCGTCGCGAGCTCGACGGGTTTGTGGTCGCGGGGCAGGCCTATCTTCGTCGCGACGCGGAAGGCGTGCAGCGTTACTTGGGAGACTGACGTCAATCCGGCGCGAGCCAGGGGACTGTCGGCAGTAGATACCTTGGGGCTCATCGGCGCCGCCCGTCCTAGCATTACCAAACGAAACTGGACACCGTAGTGATTTCTGATAATCGCTTGTGACATGACCGCTGATTGGCAAATTCGGATTGAGCATCCCAAGGCGCTGACCGTGACGCAGGAGCGCGAGCTATTGCGCGAGGCCCATCGCCAAAATCCAGCGTCAGCGACAATCAGGCAGCGGTTTGCCGCCATGTTGTTGACAACCGACAACTTCGACGAGGTTGTTGCTCTGCTGGACTCCTCAATCTCCGCTAGCGACGATCTCGAAACGCTCAACATCCTGCTGCAAGCCCTTTTGTCACGCGAACAAGAGGCAGACAATCGCCGGGTTATTGAATTGGCCGGTCGGGCCACCATGCTGGCGGTTTCGCCTGTCGAGCTGAGTGACTTGTTGGCCTGCCAAGGCAAAGCGTTCGCGCGTGTCGGTGAAAGCGAGGCTGCGATCAGAACGCTCAACGCTGCCCTTAATGCAAATCCGCATGATCACAATGCCTACAAACGATTGGCG
>JANMNW010000174.1:0-6315 GCA_031368515.1 Chloroflexota bacterium | reverse complement strand
GGGGGTGCATTTTTCTAAAGGGGAGCGAAAATGGGGGCATGGGTGAAAACGAAGCAAAGGCGCGCCTGATGGCGGACTTGGAAGCAGAGTTAGACACGGTGCTGGCGGCGCGTGACGGGGACAAGCGGCTGACGTTGACGGAGATAGAAGATGTGGTCTTGGCGGCGCGCGAGAGGCTGGGAAAGAAGCTGGCCGAAACGCTGCTCCGCGACCAAGAAGAGGCAGGGGTGCTGAAGGCGCCGATCAGCCCTGCGAGCGGCAAACCGTTACAACGCAAGGACAAAAAAAGACGGCGGTCCAAACACGATTAGGGCCGCTGAGTTACAAACGGGTGTATTTCTATGACGAGGCAATGCGCAGCGGGCAGTATCCATTTGATGCAGAGCTTGGCGTTGTCCAAGGCATGAGTGATGGAATCAGCCGAGTATTGGTCAAGCTTTGTGCCCGGCTGCCGTTTGCGGAAGCGTGTGAAATCCTGGGCGAGCTTGCACAAGTGCAGATCGGTGTGACAAAAGCCTGGCATGAGACGCAAGCAGCGGGTGTGCGTGCGTTGTCGGCAATGCACCCAAAGCCGACGACGAAAGCGGCGTTTCAAGATGCGCAGTGTGTCAGCATCACGATGGATGGCTGCATGGTCAACGTGCGCAGCGAGGGCTGGAAGGAGATCAAAATCGGCGCGATTTCCGAGGTTTCCGCAGGGTCGGAGTTCAAAGTCAACCGGCACAACGACACAATCTGTCAGACGCGTGCATCGGCGCATTCGTATGTGGCGCATCTGGGTGGACCTGAAGGGTTTGGCACCAAGCTGTTAAACGAAGCCCAGGCGCGGCACTGGTCGAGCAGCTTCCAAAGCGTCGTCGTTGGCGATGGCGCGCCATGGATCTGGAATCTGGCTACAGTCGACTATCCATCGGCGGCTCATGTAGTGGACTGGTATCACGCCAAGCAGCACCTCCATGTCGCCGCAGATGTCATCTTTCCTCCAGGCTCTGAACAGGCTCTTGTCTGGGCGGATGACTTGGCAAATCACCTCTACTCAGGGCAGGCACTTGAAGTAGCAAACCGACTTGAATTGGCAGCAGCCATTGCGAAACCGGAGACAGCCTTGGTGCTGCGGACAGAAGCAGGCTATTTTGCGAACAACCACGAACGCATGCAATATCGCGACTTTCAACTCGCACAGTTGCCTATTGGCAGCGGAACAGTCGAGTCTGGCGCCAAACAAACCAAGCATCGCGTCAGCGCCGCAGGCATGCGTTGGTCTCGTGCCGGTCTTGAGCACATCCTGCCTTTGCGTATGGCGCTCATGTCCGGCTGTTTTGACTCGCACTGGCTCAGCTGCGCTCCCCTTTAGAAAAATGCACCCATCGGACACGTGCGTGTCAATGTATGCAGCCATGTCGCGGGCTGTGTAGTTGTCGTCGCCAAACACGCCGCTCACCCAAGTCCTGGCCCCGCCGAATGATGCGCCGAATAGGGTCAGGCCGACTATCGTCATCCGCAGCCAGCGCGGAATGCGGCTGACATTGAAGTGCTTGCGCATCGCTGCGGCAAGCGCTTCAGGCAACGTGAATCTGGCGCTGGCCAGGTCGCCCAGCAATTTGGCGACCAGAATGTTGCTCACTGCCAGGCCGGGAAATGCGTAACGCGACCAGGCCACGGTTGCAAGGGAGAACCACGCCATCCATGCGCCAACAAACAACGCGACAAGCAACACCCCAGTATTCTGGGCCGATCGATCCGCCGCGCCAAGCAGGGCATAAGCGGTCGCCACCAGCGCGAGCACGGCATACGGGCTGCGCGCGAAAAATTTGACCGCATTTAGCATGGCTGACGGCAGTAGAAGAGTGCGTACTTGCGGTCCAGCCGCGGCGCTAAAGTCCGCCGCAAAATGCGCGTAGTTATCCGCTCCGAGGATCGCGTAGATAAAGAGTTGGTTCAAGCCGATCATCACCAAACTGGTCAGAATCGGAATGACAAAGGTCAACAGCCGGCGGCGGCGAAAATAGACCCCATCGATCAGACCTGTAAGCACCAGCACCGGCAGGGTCACAAGCATGAATTGCGATTTGATCGTCATCGCCATGCCAAACAGCATGCCGCTCGCAAGCAGCGTCCCGACACTTGGTGCCTCAGTGGCACTGTTGCGGGGTTGCCTCAGCACCCGAATCAGCAGATATATTCCTGCCAGCAAGCTGCACAAGGCTGGAACTTCAGGCATAAACATGCGCGACAACATCAGCACCGAAGTGAAATTGTCATCGGGCCGCGCCAGAATGAACAATAGGATTGCGACGAGGGCGACGTTTGGCCCATGCAGCCGGCGCGCGATTGCGTGCAGCAGCACGCAAGATACAAGAAAGACAATGGCGACTGTGAGCCGCCCCTGCATGAGCCCGACGCCCAATATCTCGAAAGCCGCCGCCGCCGGAACGAAAAATGCTGGCGATGCGCTGACAATGGTGTCGAATGGCCTGAAGCCTTCCACACTATAGGTTGCATAGTTGCCGGTCAATGCAAGATTTTTGGGAATCTGCAGCCACCAGCCCTCATCGAACCATGGAATCGGGAATGCCCCAAGTTTGTAGAACGCCAAAATGGCCGCAATAAAAAGTATGACAGCAAACGCAATATTGTGCGCCCGTGTAGTGGCGGCATGCGCGATGTCCAGCGATGCACTCGGATTCTTTGTCGGTGCGGGGGTATGGACGGTCATGGGATTCTGGACGAGTTCGAGGACCGTAAACTCAACGCCCCTCTATTTCGCAACAACAATCCGCACAAGCGCAAGATGTGTAGCGACAAAATATAGTCGTCGGTAGCACACATTTCCAACCGAATGCCGTTGACTCTAAATGATTTCTCGGTGTCTTGATATCAAGCTCAAGGTGAAGGCTTGTGCACTGGCCAGGCAGGGTTTTTGACGGCGGATGCCTTGTCCGAAAAGCACACTCGGTTGCCAGCAGTTTGATAGCGACAGTTGCTGCCAAAAATCTGAGGCGTTCGCATTCCCTTCTACAATGTCGCGCAGCCATGGAAAACGTCACTTACAACTTTGCCGGTCGCACCGCGCTGATCACCGGCGGCGCGTCGGGCATGGGCGCGGCCGCCGCCCGCATCTTCGCCGAAGCCGGCGCCAGCGTGATCATCGTCGATCAGAACCAGATTGCGGCTGAAGCGCACGCGCGCGCGCTTGGACCGAATGTCATCGCCCTTGCCGGCGACGTGAGCGATCCGGTATTCTGTGAACGCGCCGTCGCGCAGGCTATTGCGCGTTTTGGCCGCGTGCATGCGGTCGTCAATGCCGCCGGCATCATCGCGCGCAAAAGTGGCCTCGACACCAGCGACGAAGAGTGGCTGCGCGTCATGGCAGTCAACACCAACGGCGTGTTCTTCATGTCGCGTGCGGCGGCGCGCCATATGCGAACGCAAGGCGGCGGCGCAGTGGTGAATTTCGGTTCGATTTGGGGCGAGCTGGGGGGCAAAGGCGCGCTGGCCTATTGCGCCAGCAAAGGCGCGGTGCATCAGATCACGCGCACGTTTGCGCTGGAACTTGCGCGCGAGGGCGTGCGCTTCAATTGCGTCTGCCCGGGCGAGGTGGACACGCCCATGCTGCGCGCGGCCGGCCGCGCTATCGCGCTCACTGATGCGCAGGCGGCTGAAATTGGCGAACGGGCCGTGCCGATGGGCCGGCTGGCGCAGCCCGAGGAGATCGCGCGCGTGGCGGTGTTTTTGTGCAGCGATGCGGCCAGCTATGTCACCGGCGCGATGTACTACGCCGACGGCGCATACTCCACCATATGAACTACAGAGCGCTTGGCCGCAGCGGCGTCAAGGTCTCGTGCCTGGCGCTTGGCACAGACAATTTCGCCAATCCCACACCCGAAGCAGAATGCGCGGCGATCATCGACGCCGTGCTTGACGCCGGCATCAACTTGATTGACACGTCAAACAGCTATGCCAAAGGCGAAGCCGAGTCCAACATCGGCCGCGCGCTTAAAACCAATGGCCGCCGTGACGATGTGTTGATCGCGACCAAGGTGCATTACCCGACCGGGCCGGGTATCAATCAACGCGGCAATTCGCGCTTGCACATCATGCGCGCCTGCGAAGACTCATTGCGCCGATTGCAGATCGAGTGCATCGATCTGTATCAAACCCATCGGCCGGATATGGATGTGCCGCTGGACGAAACGCTGCGCGCATTTGACGATCTGGTCGCGCAGGGCAAGGTGCGCTACATCGGCAGCACCACCGCGCCGGCCTGGCACGTGGTGGAATCGCTCATGCTGAGCGAGCTGAAGGGCTATGCAAAAATCGTGTCCGAGCAGACGCCCTACAACTTGCTCGACCGGCGTGTCGAGAATGAATTGTTGCCGGCCTGTCAACGGCACGGGCTGGGCGTGCTGACCTGGTCGCCGCTGGGCATGGGCATGCTGGCCGGGCGCTATGCGCGCGCCGACGTGCCGCCGGCCGATTCGCGCATCGCGCTGCGTGGCGGCATTTATGCCGAACGCGTGACCGCGCGCGGCGTGGAGATTGGCAACCAGTTTGCCGCGCTTGCGCGCGAACACGGGTTTGATCCGGCGCAGGCGGCCGTGGCCTGGGTGAAGGATCAGCCGGGCGTCAGCGCGCCAATATTGGGGCCGCGCACGCTGGGGCAGTTGCAGGCGATATTGCCTGCCGCCGCGTTGACGCTGCCCGCTGAATTTCGCGCTGCCTGTGACGCGCTTTCAGCGCCGGGAGGCGTGGTGGCGAGCTTTTTCAACAGCGCGCCGTGGATGCGATGGAAGATCGTGTGAGTGATGCAGACTACGCGCTGCACGCCATGCCAATCACCAACTGCAATTGCTCGCGCGTGCCCAGCGCGATGATCTGCATTCCCGCTCGCACCGTGTCGGCGCCGCCAAGCTGGGTGTTGATCTGTCCGCCGGACATGCGGCAGGCCAGCAGCGTTGCGCCCGACTGATCCTGAAGCTGCGTCCGCACATCGCGCATCGAACGGCCAATCAATGGCGATCCCTCCATGATGGCGATCTGGTCGATCAGCAGCTCCAGGCCCGAAGCATGGGCGACTTCGTCCAGAAAATCGGCCACTTCGGGCCGGATCATCAGGGTGACCATGCGCTTGCCGCTCGTGCGATAGGGCAGGATCACGCGGTCGGCGCCGGCACGAATGAGCTTGGCCTCGGACTCCTCGTAATTGGCGCGCGCAATGATGCGCAGATCGGCCCGCATGCCGCGCGCTGTCAGCGCGATAAACACCTTTTCGGCGTCGGAGTTGACCGTGGCCACCAGCCCCTTGGCGCGATCGATACCCGCTTCGTGCAGCACCTCGTTGTTGGCCGCGTTGCCTTGCAGCGCCAGCCGCCCGGCACGTTGAATATGCGCGACTTTGTCGGCGTTGGTTTCGATGACGACAAAGGGCAGCCCTTCAGCCGCCAGTTCGTCGGCCACATGCCTGCCGACGCGGCCGTAGCCACAGACGATGAAATGGTGTTTGAGTTGTGCCAGCATGCGATTGCGTCTCCGATTTTCCAATTGCGCGCGCCAGGCGCCTGAAATCAAAAATTCCGCGGCGATGCTCAGCGAGTAGGCCGCCACGCCCGCGCCGCCCATGATCAAGGCGATGGTGAACAGGCGGCCGGCGGGTGACAGCGGCCGCACTTCGCCGAAGCCGACCGTGCTGATGGTGATTACCGTCATGAATAGCGAATCGACAATGGACAGGCCCTCGATCAGCAGGAAGCCGAGCGTGCCGCCGATGACGAGCAGGCTGAACGCCAGGATGCCGAGCAGAAAGCGGCGCGTGGGCGATTGTGCGACAACCTTGTCCATGGCGAGTGACGATGAAGTCTAGCGCTCAACCACAACTTGCCTGGTCAAAGTCAAAATGGGTTCGTCCGGCCGTGCTGGGTCGAAATAGACCGCGTTCTTCTTCTGATTGGGATCAAACAGGCTGCTCTGCACGGTGTACTCGCCAGGCGGCAGATCGGCGGGCAGCGCCAGTGTCACTTCGCTCAGGATGATTTCACCCGGCTGCCAGGCCCAGCCTTCGAGCGCGCTGGCGCCGTTGATGTCGACGATCACCGAGCCATCCGCCGCGACCAGCTTGACAAATGGCGCATAGAACCAGGAAGCGTGCGGCTCGCCGGGAAGCGCATCGACGCGCCAGGCATGCGTGACGGTGAGCGTGGCGCCGGCGCGCGCAGTGGGTGTCACGTTATGGTCGAGCAACGTCCAGCCTAAATTAACCGACAGCGGCCGCGCCTCAGCCGGTGCGCGATACGGCAAGGCGCGATACGTGAGCAGCAC
>JANMNW010000079.1:0-2296 GCA_031368515.1 Chloroflexota bacterium | reverse complement strand
CGGTGCCCGTTATCGTTTTCCCCGCCAACGCTCTCCATCTATTCCGGCCGCGCGCCTTCATTTATTCAGGACGCTAACACCATGCCATTCCCCATTGTCCAGCACAGTGCCGAACTGTGCAACTTCCTGTTGCCGCTGCTGATCGGCCTGAACGCGTTCCAGCAGCGCCATGGGCTCAACGTCGTCGATGCACTGCTGAGTGGCGGCGGGAAGCACAGGGTTTTAACGGCGATCACTGTGTTGGACACGCTTTGACAAGATGCCGTTGGCGAAATCAAACAGGTGTCAGTGCCAGTCTCGCGAAGGCGGATCGGCGGGTGAGTGCACGTGGGACGTCTTCGAGCCATGCCACCAGACGCAAGACATTCGTCGCGGCCGCCGTAATGATGTGCTGTAGATGGGTCTTGGCCAAGCCGATGTAGCGTGCGTGGCGGAGATCGGCGACGCGATTGGTCTGTGAGAATGTGCCCTCGACTCCAGAGCGAGCGGCATAGCGCTTCTTGAATTCAGGTGTGGTCTGTCTCTGGCGAGCCGCATGGAGCGCTTCAAACAGCGGGCGTGTTCGGATCGACAACGTGCGAGCGGACTTGCTTGAGCGGGTGCACTGAGCCCGCATCGCACAAGTCTGGCAGTCGGCATGCGCAAAACAGACGTCAATGACGTCCAGACCAAGCCGATCTTTGCCCGGGGTCCAGTAAGCGCTTTGGCGACGAGCGGGACACGTGACGGTCTGGGCATCCCAGTCGATGCTGAAGTGGCGGATATCGAAGCCCTGATTGGCTTTGGCCTGCCAACTCGAGTCGTGCGGGGCAGGCGCCAGCAGATCGACCTGATGCTGCGTCTGGCTGTTCAGCAGGTGTTCAGCACTGACATAGCCGACATCGACCAGATGCTCGGCAGGCAACAGCTCGCGCTCTGCCAGGTGGTCTTGGATGACCGCTGTCATGACGCGATCCGAGGTGGTGGCCGGGGTGGTCTGCACGTCGGTGATCAGGTTGGGCCTGTCGGCCTCACACGTCTCGGTCAGATGGACTTTGTAGCCAGTCCATTCGGTCGTGCGCATCTTGCAGTAACGGGCCTCCTCATCGTAGGGCGAACTGATCAGCAATGCACCCGGCGGCAGATCCTCCGCGCTTCGCCAGCGCACACTCCAGTCGACATCACCGCCATCGGTGCGGAAGAATTGCTGGACCCACACCCGGCGTAGAACCTGAACCGCCGGCAATCCCCACAGCCCTGCGGATACAGGCACGCCGCTCACACCGCTGTCAGTGCTGTGGGCTGTTACGTAGACCGCCTCGAGGAGGTGAAAGCCGTCGGCACCAATCTGTTCGGCCAGCGCATAACGCTCCTCGCGATTCGTCGGCAAGCGGTATTCCTCGAATCTCCGCTCATACCGGTCAAACCAGATCGTCGGCACCCAGCTCCGCAGCTAATCCGGGGCCGCCACGGCCAGCGCATTCAGTGCTTGACGCAACGTCTCCCCCACACACTCCAGCCGGTTCAGCACGCGGATCGAGGCCAAGACATGTGTCGAATCCGTGCGCTGTCGGCCACGCGCTTTCAGTAGCCCGCACGCCTTCAACACGCCCAACAGCTCATCCAGGATCTGTTGCTCCGCGTGCCCGGCTACCAGCCGCGCTCAAAACTCGCTCAGCACTGAGTAGTCAAACCCCGCGTCAGTCAATCCCAACCCGAGCGCATACTTCCAGTCGATCCGCGCGCGAACGGCTTCGGCGGCTTGACGATCCGACAGCCCCTCCATGAATTGCATCACCGTGACCAGCGCCAAATACCCCGGCGACTCGCCTGGTTGTCCACGTACTGGGAAGAGCCTGGCAAACATCTCATCCGTATACAGCTCTCCCAGTTCATCCCGCAGGCGCATGTAGCGATTTCCCTTTGGGAATACCGCTCGTGCAACGCGGACAGTGTCATCGGGCATGGACTTGGCTTCGTTCGGTTTGATGCTCATTGCTCCTCCTGCGCACCGGCGTCGATCGCCGCTAATTCGCATTATGAGCCAATCCGATTTCGCCAACGGCATCTTGACAAAGCGTGTCCATCACAGAGGAAAAACACCCGCAAGAGTGTCAACGAAATTGACTGAAATGGCACTTGCTTTTGGCACCTGAACCAGTGCATATTTTGAGTAGCCTGATGACCACAGAGTAATGTGCATGTAGGACAACGGCCATCATTTTCTCGCAAACAAATTCGTAACAATGAGATTTTGATCGAAGCTAGATTCTGTTTTGTGTCTAAATTGACAGATTTGTCAATCGCATACCGGCAT
>JANMNW010000043.1:0-7459 GCA_031368515.1 Chloroflexota bacterium | reverse complement strand
GTGCTCTATTCGCTGGTTGGCCTGACGCCTTTGCTGCTATTTGACGTGGTCACGTTTGTGCTGGCTGTGTTGGTGCTCGCGGCCATTCATGTGCCGCAGCCTGAGCGAACGGATGCGGGCAAAGCTGCTGGAAACGGATTGCTGAGCGAAGCGGCGTATGGCTTTCGTTACATTTTTAGCCGCCCCAGCTTGCTCGGGTTGCAACTGGTATTTTTGATCGGCAACTTGTTCAGCGGGTTGGCGTGGAACCTGTTGACGCCGATGGTGCTTGCGCGCAGCGGACAGAACGAGCTGGTGCTGGGCACGGTGCTTTCCGCCGGCTCGATCGGCGGCGTGCTGGGCGGCATTGCCATCACGGCCTGGGGTGGCTTCAAACGCCGCGTGCATGGCGTGCTGCTGGGACACGCATTACTGGGTCTGGTGCAGTTGGCGCTGGGCTTGGGTCAGACGCCGATCATCTGGATCGTCGCAGTATTTTTGGATGTTGCGCTGATTCCGCTGATCAATACGTCGAATCAGGCGATCTGGCAGGCCAAGGTGGCGCCCGATGTGCAAGGGCGCGTGTTTGCAGCGCGCCGCCTGATCGCCTGGATCACCAATCCGCTGACGCCGCTCATCGGTGGGTTGTTGGCCGACCGGGCGTTGGAGCCGGCGATGCGCGATGGCGCCAGCGCAGCCGCACAGGTCTTTGGGCCGTTTGTCGGCGTTGGCCCGGGTGCTGGCATGGGGTTGGTGATGGCCATGAGCAGCATCGGTGTGATTCTGGTTGGGGTGCTGGGTTATTCGTTTCGTACAGTGCGTGATGCTGAGGCACTGCTGCCCGACCATAACGCGACCTAGAGATAGAAAGGTCAAGACCTTTCAGGTCTACACCTTAAAGGTCTTGACCTTTCCGCGGAGGTTATGTTGCCGGCTCTTCGGATTTTGTCACGGGCGTCGGCGTCTCATCCGCCCCGACGCGAATCGGCTCGGTGAACTCCAGGCCCGTGCCATCGACTTTGGTGTCGATCACCACGCAATCGCCGGCCTTGAACTTGCCTTGCAGCAATTGCACGCTCAGCGGCCCTTCGACAAACTTTTGCATCGCCCGGCGCAATGGCCGCGCGCCGAATTGCGGATCGTAGCCCTGCCGCGCCAGCCACTTGCGCGCGCCGTCGCGCATCTCGATGGACAAGCCCTGCTCGCGCAGCCGGCCAACAATCGAGTGCAATTGCAGGTCGACAATGCGCTCGACATCGCTCAGCGACAACGGCGCGAAGATGATGATCTCATCGACGCGGTTGAGAAACTCGGGCCGGAAGTTGCGCTTGAGCGCTTCCTCGATCTTCTTGTGATCGGCAACTGTCTTCAAGTCGTCGTCGTTTTCGGGCTTGATGAAGCCCAGCGTGCCGCCCTTGCGCACAAACTCGGTGCCGAGGTTGCTGGTCATGATGATGACGGTGTTGTTGAAATACACCACGCGGCCCTGGCCGTCGGTCAGCCGGCCATCGTCCAGCACTTGCAGCAGCGCATTCCACACATCCGGATGCGCCTTTTCAATCTCGTCAAAGAGCACTACCTGATATGGGCGGCGGCGCACGCGTTCGGTCAGTTGTCCGCCTTCGTCATACCCCACATAGCCGGGCGGTGCGCCGAACAGGCGGCTCACCGTGTGACCTTCGCGATACTCGCTCATGTCGATGCGCACCATGGCATTCTCGTCATCAAACATGAACTCGGCCAGCGCCTTGGCCAGCTCAGTTTTGCCCACGCCGGATGAGCCAAGAAAGATGAACGAGCCGATCGGCCGGTTGGGATCTTTTAGCCCGCTGCGTCCGCGCCGGATGGCGTCGCTGATGGCGCCGATGGCCTCGTGCTGCCCGATCACGCGATCGTGCAGCCGGTCCTCCATCTTGAGCAGCTTCTCATTTTCGGCTTCCATCATGGAATTCATGGGGATGCCCGTCCATTGCGCCACCACGCTGGCGATGTCGTCCTCGTCGACGACTTCGTCAAGATTTTTCTCGGCCTGCCACGTCTCACGCGCGCTGTCGAACTCCTGCTGCAAGCGCAGGCGATTGACCTTGATCTCCGCAGCCTTCTGATAATCCTGCTGGCCGGCGGACTGTTCTTCTTCAACCCGCAGCTTGTCCAGCTCGCGGCTCTTCTCTTTCAGATTTGGCGGCAGCGTGAACAACGCAACCCGCAGCTTGGCTGCGGCTTCGTCGATCAGATCGATTGCCTTGTCCGGCAGTTTGCGCTCGGTGACATAGCGCGCGCTGAGCTTGGCTGCGGCAATGATGGCTTCGTCGGTGATACGCACCTTGTGGTGGGCCTCATAGCGATCGCGCAGAATGCGCAGCATTTCGATCGTCTCATCGATCGACGGCTCGTCAACAAACACCGGCGCAAAGCGCCGCTCCAGCGCGGCGTCCTTCTCGATGTGCTTGCGGTATTCGTCCAGCGTGGTGGCGCCGATGGTTTGCAGCTCGCCGCGCGCGAGCGCCGGCTTGAGCATGTTGCTGGCATCCATGGCGCCCGCGCCGTTGCCAGCGCCAACGACATTGTGCAGCTCATCGATAAACATGATGATCTCGCCTTCGCTGCGCTGCACTTCCTCGATGGCGGTCTTGAGCCGCTCTTCGAAATCGCCGCGGAAGCGCGAGCCGGCCACCATGCCGGCCAGATCCAGCGCGACCACGCGCTTGCCCATCAGAATTTCCGGCACGTCGCCGCTGGCGATCTTTTGCGCCAGCCCTTCGACGATGGCGGTCTTGCCCACGCCGGCTTCGCCGATCAGCACCGGATTGTTCTTGGTGCGGCGGCTGAGCACCTGCATGACACGCTGGATCTCCTCATCGCGGCCGATCACTGGATCGAGCTTGCCTTCCTTGGCCGCCTGGGTAAGATCACGCGAATACTTTTCAAGCGTGCGGTATTTTGTCTCGGCCTGCGGATCGGTGACGCGCTGGCCGCCGCGGATCTCTTTGATCGTGTCGCTGATCTTGTCGCGGGTGATGCCGGCGTCCGTCAGCAGGCGCGCCGCAGGCGTGTTGCGCTCGGAGCTGATCGCCAGGAAGACGTGTTCGGTCGAGATGTATTCGTCTTTGAAGCGATTGGCTTCTTCATTGGCGATGTCGATGATGCGCTTGACGCGCGGCGTGATGAAGATCGACGCTTGCTGGTTGCCCCCGCCGTAAATGTTGACGCGCGGCGAGGCTTTAAGCAGCTCGTCGATTTTGCCGGCCATGACAGCCGGGTCGGCGCCCAATTTCTCCAGAATTTGCCCAACAAGTCCTTCGGGCTGTTCCAGCAGCGCCAGAAGCATGTGTTCGGTATCGACCTGCGTGTGGCTGTAGCGTGCGAGCATTTCCACCGCACGATGCGCCACGTCTTGTGCGCGCTCGGTGAATCGGTCAAATCTCATAAGGTTGCTATTTCCAAATCCCGCGTCCCAAAAAACGGGCCCTTCCCGTGATTTCGCGACCTGGGATGACATCACTGTGAATGGGTTGTAATTATAGTGACGGGTGTTAGCGGAACGTCAGACCATGGTTGGAGAGAAATAAGTGGGTGTTCTAAGCGCATCAGGGCGTCCGCAAGATTGTGCGAGCAGGATTGCGTATCTTGCGCTAAAACGACCATCTATGGGTCAAAATCCAACCCTCTCCAGACTTGGCCTTACGACAGGCGATCGTGCCGTGATTATTCACACCGATGACATCGGCGTTTCGGCGGCATCTGTGGCGGCTGCGCGCGATTTGTGGCAGACGCGCATTATTTCGTCCAGCGCCGTAATGGTGCCGTGCGCCTGGTTTGGCGCTGCTGCGAAGCTGTGCCGTGATACGCCGTGGATTGACATGGGCGTGCATGTCACGCTGACCAGCGAGTGGTATTCCATCCGCTGGGGGCTGATCAGCACACGTGATCCAGCCAGCGGACTGCTGGACCCGGAAGGCTGTTTCTTTCGCAGCACGCGTGATGCGCAAGCGCATGCCGCGGCCGAAGCGGCTGCGACCGAGATGGACGCGCAAGTGCAGCGCGCGTTAGCCGCCGGCGTCGATGTGACGCACATCGACACGCACATGGGCAGCGTCTTTCATCCAAAGCTGCTGCGGGCGTATGTTGCGACTGCGCTCAAGTACCGGGTTCCGCCGATGCTGGCGCGCCTGAGCGAAGCGGACATGCGCGCCTGGGGCTTTGATTCTGAAACGATTGCCTATTTCCATGGCGTGCTCGCTGAACTCGAGGATTCGGGCGTGCCGATGCTGGACCGAATTGTGGGCATGCCGCTCGACAAGCCGGAAAACCGCTTTGAGCAAGTGTGCGCGATGTTTGACTCGCTGCCGGCGGGCATCAGCTACTTCATTATTCACCCATCGCACGACACGCCGGAAGCCCGCGCCATGGGTCCGGATTGGCCTTCGCGCGCGGGCGACCTCGCTACGTTTTTGGATGAGCGAGTGCGGGTGCACCTCAAGCGCACGGGGTTGCAGGCGATCGGCTGGCGCGAGCTGAGGGCGCTGATGCGCGGCTGACTTCTGCAATTTCATTCAGATGTATGAGCATCAAATTTGAAACTGCGCTTTCCGTCTTTGCCGATGCGTTTGCGCTTGTTCGCAGTGCGACTTTCCCGGCCGAGTCGCTGCGATGTGGGCCGTTGTGGATCGTGCGCGATCGGCCGCGCCCAATCGAACAGATGCGGATCGAGGAAATTTTTGCGTACGGCTGCAGCCCGCTTGAGGCCGTCGCCGCGGTGAGGACTTACGCCCCGCGCAGCCGCTATACGCTGGGTTTATTTGAGACGCCGAAGCACAAAGCGCACGAGATAAAGTCAATTGTCAGGCAGCATGGCTATCGCAGCTGGTTTAACGAGCCTCTCTTTGTGTGTGATATTCGCGGTGCGCCGGAGCTTTGTACGCGCAAAGACATTGCGGGATGCACATTGCACCGGGCGCAAACACCCGAGGAGATCGCCGCTGTGACGCGCGCGGTCGGCGGCAAGTCGCGACGCATGGCGGATGCGCGGCAGCTAGCCGGTCGGCGGCCGCAAGTTCGCATGTATTACGCCAGCGTCGACGGCGCGCCGGTTGCGCATGGGCGCAGCATTCATCTGCGCCCGGCTGTGAGCTGGGTGCATGATGTCGCCACACATCCCGCCCACCGGCGGCGCGGAATCGCCACGGCATTGATGGCATACATGCTTGCCGACGACGCGGCGCACGGCGCCAAGCACAGCGTCTTGCTGGCCAGCCATACGGGCGCGCTGTTGTATCCGCGGCTCGGCTACCAGCAAATCGGAACGCTGCTGATGTTCATTCCGTCGCGACGAAAATCTTCTCCGCCAGCTCCGCGCCAATGACGTGTTCGTCGTGAAAGCTGGTGTTCGTGACGCGCAGCCGCAAGGGTCCGCCAAACGGCGCGCGCGAGACCAGTTGTATCGGCGCGCCGGGTTTCAGGTTTAGCGAGCCAAGATAGCGCAACATGCTGCTGTCATGCGAAGCCACCCGCACAATGCGCGACTGCGCGCCTTCGCGCATGTCTTTGAGCGGCGCATCGCGCAGTTCGCGCACATGCCCGTCGTGGGTTGGAATCGGATCGCCGTGCGGACAACATGGCGGGCTGCCGGATTGCTCAAACATGCGCTCGACCAGTTCATCGTCAAGGTGATTGCTGGTTTTGACGGCAATGGGATAAACCTGGTCCCAGGTGTAGCCCATCTTGGCCACCAAAAACGCCTCGAAGATGCGGCGCTTGCGGATCGATTTGAGCGCTACACGTTCGCCCGATTCAGACAACAGCAGTCCGCAGGCGCCTTCGCGGCGCATCAAGCCCTGGCGCACCAGGCGCTGGGCCATGCGCGAGATCGCCGGCGGCGTGACATCCAGCCGGTCGGCCAATGCTCGCAGCGAAACACGGCTGGTCTCGCGGGCTTCCAGATAAGTTTCACCCAAAAAATCTTGCACAACCGTGCTGGCTGCGGGAGATTTTGACGCGCTTTTGCTCATCTATGCCGAAATTATCGCATGAGAGGGGAAGTGTCAGATGCGTCGGATGAGCCGAAAGCACAGCATGCAAGCGCTTGAGCGCTTTGTGTATCTTCCTCATACAATGGCGCTGCTGCATGAACATCGCACCCTGGCGCCGCATCGAATTTGCGCTCACCGGACCGTTGACAGATGAGGTGCGCCGGAACATGCGGATGGAATTGCTTGCCTCGCTTGCATATGGCCCGTTCTACGCGGTGCTGTTGTTCATTCCCGTGGTGCTGCAGCGGCTTGGCGCCTCGCCGGATGAAGTGGCGCTCTATCAGGCGCAATCGTATGTCGGCTTTGCGCTCTCGGCGTTCAGTGTGAGATTTTTGCCGCGCCGCGGCATTTTGATCTTTCTCGGCGCGATATGGGTGGTTGGTCGCGCGGTTTTTCTGTTTACGCCCCTGTTGCCAAGCGTGACCGGATTGCTGGTGCTGTCGTTTGTCTTCTGGCTGTCGGACAGCTTTCCATCGCCCGGATATGTTCGGGTGGTGCAAAAGGTGTATCCGGCGCATGTGCGCGCGCGAACCATGAGCGTTGTGCGGCTGGGCATGGGCGTGGGCATGCTGGTATTTACGCCGGTGGCAGGCTGGCTGCTGGATACGATCGGCCATGCGGCGCTGTTTCCCATTGCGGGGGTATTTGGCATTGGCGCAGCGTTGATTTTTATGCTCATTCGCATGCCCGCGGGTTCGGAAGACGCTCCCAACGCAGCGGCTGCACCCACGACGCCGGGCCTTGAGCCAGTGCGCATGCTGGCCCTGCTTGGGCAAAACAAGGCATTCCTGTTGTATGTGTTGAGCATTGCCGCATTTGGCTTGGCCGGGCTGATTCCCATCGCGTTTTATCCAGCCGTGTTGGTCGACCGCCTGCATTTGTCATACACCGATGTAAGTTTGCTTGGGCTGGCGCAATCATTAGTGTGGCTTGCCGGCTATGTTGTGTGGGGACGCTGGATGGACCGGCTGGGCGGCGTTCGTACCCTGCAGATCATTTATCTATCGCTGATTTTGTATCCGTTGTGCCACTGGTTTGCGCCAGACGCGTGGTGGCTGTTGCCGGCGTATCTGGCCAGCGGATTGGCCAACGCCGGCGTGGATTTGGCGTTTACGAATGTCACCATCGATTTGGCCGATCCCGACCGGGTGGCGGAATATGCGGCAATTCAGCGCACGATCATCGGCATCCGCGGTTTTGCCGGCCCGTTGATCGGCGTTTGGCTCAACCAGATCGGCGTACCGATGGCGGCTATTTTCGCGTTGTCGATGGTGTTGTATGGATTGGCTGCGGCGCTTGTGGCGCATCCAGCCATGCGCCGGACTCGTCCGTAGGCTGGCGTTTTGGCCGGTAAATGCGGTAAAATTAATGCCCGCACGGGCCCATAGCTCAGTTGGCAGAGCGGAGGACTTTTAATCCTCGCGTCGCAGGTTCGATTCCTGCTGGGCTCA
>JANMNW010000659.1:0-1520 GCA_031368515.1 Chloroflexota bacterium | reverse complement strand
GGGTGCCGGTTGCGTCGCGATCAAGCACCGCCGCCAGCAGGCCTGGTTGAAAGGCGTCGATCTGGGCGCATGGATTGCGCAAACCGGTGATTTCGATCAGCGCGCCGCTGCCGATGCGAAGGCGTGCGCCTGCCGGCAAATTTAACAGGGCCACGCCGCGGGTGGTGATGTTCTCGCCCATGTCGCCGGCTTTCACGTCCAAGCCCGGCCGCGCGCAGCTCATCGTGCAGTTCGGCATGAATAAGATGCACCTGGCGCAAATTGGGTTGCGTGGGGTCCTGTGCCACGCGCGACCGATGCCGCACCGTCGCACCCAAATGGGCGTCGCCCTCGACGCCCATTCGTGCGATCAACTGAATTTGCGCGCATGGCTGCTTGCTAAAGGTGTGCTCCGGGTTGACACACACCGCCACAACCGCTGCGCCATCATGGATGCCATGCTGACTCATGCCGCGATTAGAGCACGCCCGCCCGCAGGCCTACTTCTTTGCGCTGGGCACAAAAAGCTGCTGTCCAAATTCTTGCACGCCAAATTCACCGATGCGTTTTTGCGCGTCAGCAGAGGTGATCCAGTCGATAAACTGCCCGGCGAGATCGGCATTGGCCTTGATGGCGTCGTTCTTTGCCGGATTGACCGCGATGACACCATACGGGTTAAACAGCGACTTGTCACCCTCGATCAGCACCACGAGCTTTAGGTCGGCTTTGGCGCGCGTGAGATAGGTTGCACGGTCGCTGATTGTGTAGGCCTGCTGTTCTTGGGCCATGTTGAGCACCGCGCCCATGCCTTGCCCGGCCGATTGATACCAGGCGCCCTTTGGCTCCAGCCCGGCGGCTTTCCATATGGCCAGCTCTTTTGTGTGCGTGCCCGACTTGTCGCCGCGCGAAATAAACGGCGCACCTGCCGCGGCGATGGCTTTTAGCGCGTCAGCCGCGCTGGGCGTGCCTTTGATCTTAGCCGGATCGCTGGCCGGTCCGACGATGACAAAATCGTTGTACATCACGTCCTCGCGCCGCACGCCATGCTCGGCTTTCATGAACGCATCTTCCTGCGCGCGCGCATGCACCAGCAGCACATCGGCGTTGCCATCTTCGCCCAGCTTGATGGCCGCGCCGGTGCCTACTGCAACCACGTCAACCTTGACGCCAGCCAGTTTTTCAAAATCAGGCAGCAAGAACTCAAGCAAGCCCGAGTCCTGGGTGCTGGTGGTGGTTGCCAGGCGCAGGACGCGTGCAGAAGGCGCTTGCACCGTCGCCGGCGCTGCTGTCGGCGCGGCTGGCTGCGCCCCGCAGGCCGCCAACAGCAGCGCACTCACACTCAATCCAAGCTTTTTTTTTCGAAAATTCATTCTGGTCTCCTTTAGCTTTCAATACGACGACGGCAATCCGCCGCCACGTTTGCTTTCACCACACCATGTCGCCGCGCACAAATGCAGCGACGCGCGCGTCCGCAGGCGCATCGAAAAATGCCACCGGGCTGGACATGGCCACGAGTGTGCCGTCGAGCAGCAACGCCACGC
>JANMNW010000625.1:0-16508 GCA_031368515.1 Chloroflexota bacterium | reverse complement strand
GTAGCGATCGTCGCCCGTGGCGCGATAGCGGCTGGTCAACCCGAGCATCGTGCCGCTCTGCGCCCAGCTAATCTCGGCATACGCGTCGCTCGGATCAAAATCCTTAAGCAGCATCTCGACGCCCCAGGGTCTGGCAAATGGGTCGTCGAGCAGCCAGGTCAGGCCATCGACGCCGAGAAAACGCATCATCCAGGTCTCAAGCTGGCGCTCGCCCTGGCCCGGTGCGGCTTCGGGCGAATCCGGCCGCATGATATTGCGAACCAGCGTCAACGCGTCGATCTGGCGACCGGCGCCGTCGCCGCAATCCCACAGACAATGATCAGCCCGGGGCGGACGCGCGCGCCAGTCGGCCAGAAAATACATCAGCCCCTCACGTTCGGGGTCGAGCAGCGCGGTGAGCGAGCGGGCGGCCAGCTCCGCGCGTGCCTGCAAATCGAATGGATGAATCATGATGAGAACTGGTCGTCAGCGCCCCGGCGGATATTTGTGCCGACAAACGGTGGGCAGATTATGCCAATTTTCCAGCCCCGCACGAATCTGGCCCAAAGCAGCGACAGCCGAATCGAGCCGATGTCGTCGTTCTGCCGGCGCCGCTGAGATCAAGCGCCATCCTCTCGATTGCAATCGCGTAGCGCGCGGATGCGGCTACACTTCCCAGTCGATGGAAATTCTCGATGCGCATATCCCGACAATCCACGCCATCGCCAACCGTGTGATCCCGCCCGACGACACGCCCGGCGCTGGCGAAAACGAGAGCATCCAGCACGTGGCCGAGGTGCTCACCGGCGAGATGGCCGCGCGGCTGCCCGAGCTGCGCCGCATGCTCGATCGGCTCAACGTCAGCGCCAAAGTGCATCATCAGCGACGCTTCGATTTGCTCGACGCCGCGCTGCAAGACGAGTTGCTGCAATCCGTCGAGCACGAGCCTATCTTCCGCGAACTATGCGACCTCATTCACCAAGGGTATTGGGCCAGCGAAGCCGGTCAGAAGACAGTGGGTTTCGAGGTCAAAGGGTAGCATGGCCAACAAGAAATATGACGTCATCATCATCGGCGCGGGCGCAGGCGGCGGCGTGGCCGCAGCGTTGATGGCCGAAGCCGGCAAGAAGGTGCTGTTGCTCGAACGTGGCAAATCGCAAACGTTTGAAGAAACCGGCCGCAGCCATCTGCATAACCAGCGCGTCAGCGCCAACGGCCACAACGCCGGCCCGGATGCGCGTCACCCGCGCGTGGTTGTCGATGCCGAGACACACGAGCGCACCGTCCAGCCGTGGGGCGCTGGCTATCAAGCCAATGCCGCCGTTGTTGGCGGCGGCACCCGCGTTTACGGCGGGCAAGCCTGGCGCTTTCATCCGCTCGATTTCAAAATGGCCAGCACCTACGGCACACCCGCAGGCTCATCGCTGGCCGATTGGCCGATCTCGTTTGACGACCTTGCGCCGTTTTACGACAAAGTCGAGCACGAGCTGGGCGTGTCCGGCGATCACAGCCGCATGGCGCACCTACCAGCCTACGTCCGACCCTACCCGATGCGGCCACTGGCCGACACAAAACGCAGCGCCGTTTTGCGCGCCGGCGCGGATGCATTGGGCTGGCAGACTTTTCCGGTGCCCCTCGCAGTCAATAGCGAGCCGTATCACGACCGGCCGGCCTGCACCCATTGCCAGCATTGTGTAGGCTTCGCCTGCCCAGTCGACGCCAAAAACGGCTCGCAAAACACCTTCATCCCGCGCGCCATCGCCACAGGCAATTGCGACTTGGTGACCGAGGTCATGGTCGAACGCATTTTGACGCGCGGCACCACGGCGACGGGTGTAAGCTTCTTCACCACACAGACAAAACGCGAGCGCGCTGACGCCGATGTGATCATCGTGGCAGGCGGCGCGGTTGAAAGCGCGCGCCTGCTGCTGCATTCCGGAATTGGCAACGATCAGGTGGGCCGCAACCTGCAGGGCCATGTGTATGTGGCGGCGTTTGGCTTGATGCCCGACGACGTCTGGGACGGGATTGGCCCCGGTCCGACCACCGCCACCGCGCACTGGTCCCATGGCATCGACGGAATAGTCGGCGGCGGGATGCTGTGCGACGATTTCATCACGCTTCCGGTGGCCTTTTGGCGCTCAGCACGCCAGCCCGGCACGCCGTTGTGGGGCGCAGACAGCAAAAACTGGATGCGCGATCGCTATCGCCGCACACTCGAAATCAAAGGCCCGATCCAGGACACGCCCTCGCCCGACGCACGCGTGACGCTCGATCCTAAGGTCAAGGACTTCTGGGGCATTCCGGTCGCACGCTTGTCCGGGGCGACACACCCAGAGTCGATGCGCACCGCCAAGCTGTTGCACAGCAAAGCCGTGGAGTGGCTGAAGGCCAGCGGCGCAGTTGAAGTCTGGGGCGAAGCGCCATCCACGCCGTTCCTGAGCGGCGGCCAGCATCAAGCCGGCACCTGCCGCATGGGCGACGACCCGGCGACCTCGGCGGTCGACCGCAACTGCCGCGTGCATGGCACGGAGAACGTGTATGTGGCCGACGGCTCGGTGCATGTGACCAACGGGGGGTTCAATCCGTTTCTGACGATCATGGCCAACGCCTACCGCACCACCCAGGGCATCCTCGCGCGCTGGTAGGCACGAACTGAGGCGCATTGGCCATGCGTCAGCCTCCCGTCAGCCGGATGCTGGGCGGCAGTTGCATCGTTCGTGACACACTTTTCGCGTTTCCATGTGCTCATCATTGACAGCAACGGCGAAGCCAGCATTCGGCGCTGGATCTGGACAACGGCCGTTCGCACAAGCTGCTCACCCCCCGGCGCCGTAATCGCAAGGCCATCACAACGCCTTCGTCTTCGAAAGAGCAACGTCTTTCGAAGACGAAGACGAAGGCGTTGCCGTCGTTACGGGTGCAGCCATGCCGCGGCATTTACTCCGCCGCGATCCGCCAACCGCATCAGGCCACCAGCCACAAATACGGCTGCTCGACTAGCTGCTTCACGCGCTGCAAGAAACGCGCGGCCGGCGCGCCATCGACCAGCCGATGATCGAAAGTCAGGCTGAGCGTGCACATTTGCCGGATCGCGAGCTTTTCAGCCGCCGCATCCACCACCACCTGCTTCGGTGCGATGCGCCCAATGCCCAGAATCGCGCACTCGGGCAAGTTGATGATCGGCGTAAATGCGTCGATGTCGTAAATGCCCAAATTGGTGATGGTGAACGTGCCGCCGCGCAGCTCGTCCGGCGCGCTCGTGCCGGCTCGTGCGCGTTCGATCAGGCGGCGCGACTCGGCCGCGATCTGGCGCAATGTGCGCTGGTTGGCCTCGCGCACAACAGCCACCAACAGCCCGCGCTCGGCATCGACCGCGATTCCGATGTGCGCTTCCTCCACAACAACGATTTCATCGCCTTCGATGCGGGCGTTCAAAGCCGGATGCTCGCCGAGCGCGTGCGCAACGATCTTCACAAAAATGTCGTTGATCGACGGAATCGCACCTGCGGGATGCGCCGCACCTGCGGGATGCGCCGCGTCGGCCTTGAGCTGCGCGCGCAGCCGCACGATCTCAGTGGCGTCGACTTCGCTGGTCAATGTCACGGGCGCGGTGGTGTGCGCGCCTTCTGCCATGCGCTTGGCAATGACGCGGCGGGTTGTTGACATTGGCGCGCGCTTGGCTGTGGCGGGCCGGGCGTCAACGCCGGGCATCGCGCCGCCGGCTTGCGGCTTGCGCTGCGCCGCCTTTTCGACGTCCGCGCGTTCGATGCGCTTGCCGGGCAGGCTGCGCGCCAGCGCGGCCAGATCGACTCCCAAATCTTCCGCCATGCGTTGCGCGATGGGTGAAACCGAGAAGGCGGGGGCGATCGACGGCTCGCCGGTCATGAGCGCCGCGCGCACATCGCGCTCCACGATGCGGCCGGTCTTGCCGCTGCCGCTCAACTGCGTCCAGTCCACGCCCAGTTCGGCCGCCACCCGTCGCGCGCGCGGGCTGATCGCCGTGGACGGTGTTCGGTGTTCGGCGCTCCGTGTGCTGTGATTTGCAGACGGTTCATCGCGTACCGTTTTCTGCCCACTGCTTACTGACGCCTGCGCACCGCTTACCGGCAACAACTCCCCCACCCCCAAGATATATCCCAGCAGCGTGCCCACGGGCACTTTCGAGCCTGGCGCCGGCGATGTGGGCGGAATGCGCAACACACCGGCGTCGAACGATTCCACTTCGTTCAGCGACTTGTCGCTTTCGACGGTGTAGAGCACATCGCCAGGTTGCACGACATCGCCGTCGTGTTTGATCCATTCGACGAGAGTGCCCTCTTCCATCGTCCAGCCCAAGCGCGGCAGCAGTATTTCAATGGCCATGAGCTACTCCGCCAACACGTCGCGAATTGCCTGCGTGATGCTCTGCGGCGTCGGCACCACCGCCGCTTCGAGCGTCGGGCTGTAAGGCGTGGGCGTGTGCGCGCCGTGCAGCCGCGCAGGCGGCGCATCCAGATCGTCAAAACCTCGCTCGTTTACCTGCGCGATGATCTCCGCGCCGATGCCGCATGGCGCGAACGTCTCATCGACCACCAAAATGCGCCCGGTCTTTTTCAACGACGCCAGAATCGTGTCCATGTCGAGCGGCGCGATCGTGCGCGGGTCGATCACTTCGACCGAGATGCCTTCGGCCGCCAGCTTCTCGGCCACCTCCAGCGTCTTGCGCAGCATCAGACCCAGCGACACGACCGTGATATCGCGGCCTTCGCGAGCGACGTTGGCCAGGCCAAACGGAATCGCGTAATCGTCGTCTTCGTCCGGCACCGGTCCTTTCAAATGCAGGATATTTTTATGCTCCAAAAACAGCACCGGATCGTCGCTGCGCAGCGCGGTGCGAAACAGCCCTTTGGCATCGTAGGGATTCGAGGGCACCACCACACGGAAGCCCGGGATGTGCGCAAAGATTGGATAGTAGCTGCCGGAGTGATGCGTGGCGGCCGAACTGCCGATGCCGATGCAGCCGCGCAGCAGAATCGGCATCGTCAAGCGGCCGCTGCTCATGTATTGCATCTTGGCGATCTGGTTGAACAGCTCGCCCATCGCGTCCAGAATAAAGTCGAAAAACATGAAGTCGACGATGGGCCGCGAGCCGGTCATCGCCGCGCCGCAACACAGGCCGACAAAACCGCGCTCGGCGATGGGCGTGTCGCACAACCGCAGCGCGCCGTATTTTTCATACAGCCCGAGCGTGGTGCCGAAGTTGCCACCGCGCGGGCCGATGCCCTCGCCCACCACAAAGATCGACGGATCGACCGCCATGCGCTCGGCCAGCGCCTCGCGCGTCGCGGCGGTAAATGTAATGTCACGCATAGATGTGCTCCGTCGCGGTCGCCCCGTCGGGATACGGGCTGGCTTTGGCGAATTCCACCGCCTCGTCGACCAGCGCTTTAACCTCGGCTGCGATAGCGTCGAGCTCGCCCGACGCCGCCTGGCCCTGCGATGTCAACTGCGCCGCATAAAGCTTGATCGGGTCGCGCGCCTTCCACTTTTCGACCTCTTCCATGGATCGATAGCCGCCGTCGCGCATGCCTTCGGCGTGCGCGCGGGTGCGATAGGTCTTGCACTCGATTAGCGTCGGTCCGCCGCCCGCGCGCGCGCGTTCGACCGCCTCGCCCGCCGCGCGCCACACCGCGCCGGCGTCGTTGCCATCGACGCATACGCCGGGCATGCCAAAGCTCGCCGCCTTGGTCCACACATCCGGGTTGCGCGTGGAATAGGTGATCGCGATCTCGGTGGCGAACTGGTTGTTCTCGCAAACGAAGATCGCCGGCAACTGATAGATCGCGGCCAGGTTCAGGCCTTCATGAAATGCGCCGTTGTTCGACGCGCCATCGCCAAAAAACGCCACGCCCACATGCGGTTGATTGAGCAGCTTGAAGGTGAATCCCGCGCCAGCGGCCTGCAAAATGCAGGGGCCGACGATGCCGCTGGTGCCCATCATGCCCACTTCCGGAGAGAACAAGTGCATGCTGCCGCCGCGCCCGCGTGAACAGCCGGTGGCGCGGCCAAACAACTCGGCGATCAGCTCGCGCGGCGGCACGCCCTTGGCCAGCGCGTGTCCGTGCCCGCGATGGGTGCTGAACACCGCGTCCTGATGGGTGAGATGCGCGCATACGCCGCTGGCGATGGCCTCCTCACCCACATAGGTGTGGCAGGCGCCGTGAATCAGGCCGGCCTGATGTGAGCGCGCCAACGCCTCCTCGGTCTGGCGGATGACCTGCATGGTGCGATAAAGCGAGAGGGATTGTTCTTTTGTGGGCATGGGCTAACCCTATTCCTCAATGTTTGTAAACTTTGCTTTATAGGCGGACAGGATGCGGTCTTTGGCCGCGGTGACATGGCGGGTCACTTCGTCCTTGGCCGCTGGAACGCTGCCGCGCTTGAATACGCGTATCAACGTCTCGTGCGAGGTGATCGTGCCGGCCAGCTGATCGTCGGTCATCAACGCGATGGTCTCGTAGAGCAAGCGCGTCACGCGCTGGCGCAGGTTGACGATCACTTCCTCCAGCACGATATGGTCGGCGATGCGCCACGTGGCGGCGTGAAACTTCGCGTCCACCTCCACCAGCCGCCGCCGGTCGCGCGTCTGCACGGCCGGGTGCATCTCGGTCACGATCGCGTTCAACTCGTCTTCAACCGCCGGGCTCCAGCGTTCCAGCACGCGCTCGGTCACCAGATGTTCCAGCACGATGCGCACCGAGGTGATCTCTTCGATCTCGCGCGGCGATGGCAGATACACGATCGTGGCCCGATGGGCGGTCTTTTTGACCAGGCCTTCCTCGACCAGGCGCTGAATCGCTTCCCGTATCGGTACCCGGCTCATGCCGAGCTTGTCAGCCAGGTCGCGCTCGACCAGCGACGCACCAGGAGCCAGCGAGCCGCGTTGAATCGCGTTGCGCAGCCGGTCGGTCGCCTGGTCGGCCATGGTGTGCACGCGAATCGGATTCAGATCAGCATCGTTGATCTCGGTGGCAACGGGTGTGTTTCGATTTGGCATGACGGAATTGGGTGCGATTATGCCGAAAGTATTTTGTCCACGTTCACGCGACCGGCCGCCACACCCGCGCGCAACACATTGATGGTTGCGCGCACGCCGTCGGCCATCGGCATCCAAGCCACTTTTCCGATGGCGTCGTCCAGCGGCTTGCCGTCGACATCCGGCGCGGTGTCGAGCGGTTGCGGGTTGAAAGTGATCTGCCCCTTCATCGCCGGAACAGACGCTTCGATAAACGCCACAACCGAGTCCATCGACTCCATGGTGCCGCCCAGGTTATAGACCGGCGCGCCTTTGGCGCCGCCGCTCATGCGCGCGGCCTGGATAAACGCCGCCGCCGCGTCATTGGCATGGTGAAAGACCACCGTGCCGCCATACGAGATGTGATACGGCCGGCCCACGGCCGCCGCAAGCATGGCCTTGGTCGGCGTGGAGGTCATGCCCTGATCGCGGCCCGGGCCATAAATTACATACGGGCGCAGGCCAATACTGCGCAGGCCGTAGTCCTGATCGTAAATGCGCGCCATGCCCTCGTCGGCCTGCTTGTGCACGCCATACAGGTGAGTCGGCCGCATCGGCGAATCGTGCTTGATCACACCGTCTGGATACATGTCGCTCGGGCCATACACGCCTGCCGAGCTGGCGTAGGCAATGCCCTGGATCTGCGCTTTGTTGCGGCGCAGGGTCTCAAGCACTACGGCGGTGCCCACGACGTTGACCTTGACGCCTTGCAGCGGGTCGGCTTTGACAAACGGCACCTGAAACGCGGCCAGATGAATCACATGCGTGATGCCATTGTCCGCAACCGCTGTGCCAAACGCCTTGTCGTCGGTGATGTCGCCGCCGATGATGTTGACTTTGGCCAGCGCATCTGCGTCCATGATCAAGCGCAGGCGATGCGGATCGCCGGGCAGATCGTAGGTCCACACCGGCACGCCTTCGTCGACCAGCCGTTTGACCGTCCACGCGCCGATGCAGCCCATCGCGCCGGTCACCAAAAATCGTTCGCTCATGCCACGCCTCCTGATCGATCAGCCAATGCGGTTGATGGGCGAGCGCGGCGTCCCGCCGTTCAGCACCTGAACCACTTCGTCGGTCGCCTTGGCGCGCATGTCGATCATCGCCTCTTCCGAATACCAGGCGAAATGCGGCGTGATCAGGATGCGCTCTTCCTTGAGCAGCTCCGACAGCACCGGGTGATCCTTTGGTGGCGGCTCGGCGCTGAGCACATCCAGCGCCGCGCCGCGAATCTGCCCGGCACGCACCGCCGCAAGTAGCGCCGCTTCGTCGATCAGCCCGCCGCGCGCGGTGTTGATGATGAACGCCGTCGGCTTCATCGTGGCCAGCGAGCGCGCGTTGACCACGTGCTTGGTCTCGTCGTTGAGCGGCAGGTGCAGCGAAATAAAATCCGATTGACGGAACAAGGTATCGAGATCGACCGGCTCGGCGCCGCTGGCGCGAATTGTCGCGGCGTCGATAAGCGGGTCATAGGCGATAAGCTTCACGCCAAAGCCGCGCGCCTTTGTGGCAAACATGCGGCCGATGCGGCCAAAGCCCATCACGCCCACGGTTTGCTCGGAGAATCGATGTATCGGGCGGGCAACCGACGAATCCCACTTGCCCGCGCGGGTGTTGGCCACCAGCTGCGGAATGCCGCGCAACATGGAGAGCATCAGCGACGCCGCGTGCGTCGACACTTCATCCACGCCGTAGTCGGGCACGTTGGCCACCCAGATGCCGCGCTGCGTCGCCGCCGGAATGTCGATGTTGTCCACGCCCACGCCCAGCCGGCTGATCAGTTTGCAGTTGGGCATCAGGTCCATGATCTCGGCGGTAATTTTGTCCAGCGCGATCATGATGGCGTCGGCTTTGCGCAACGTGTCGCGCGCTTGTGGCGTGGCCACGCCGTGAGAGGGAATCAACTCATACTGACCGCCACCCAAGATTTTCTTCTCGACGGTCATGTCAAACTCATCATAGGTATGTACGACTGTGTGCATCAGGTTTCTCCAAACTTGCTCAATAGAGGGTTTGGTATACCATAGACCGGGTGGAAGGCAAACCCGATCACCCGCTGTCGCAAAACCAAGTAGATGCCTATCGGTCCAATGGCTTCTTGACCGTGGACGACGTGCTGACGCCGGACGAAATCGCGCACTTGCGCGCCGTGACCGATGAGATGGTCGAGCGCTCGCGTGGCGAAACCGCGCACACGCCGATCTTTGATTTGGAGCCCGGCCACAGCGCCGCGCAACCGCGCGTGCGCCGCATCAAAAATCCAGTCGGCGTCCATGAAGCCTATGACCGCATCCTGCGCCATCCGCGCATACTCGACATCGTGGCCCAACTCATCGGCCCAAGCCTGTGGACCAACGGCAACAAGCTCAACATGAAATCCGCGGCCTTCGGCAGCCCGATCGAATGGCATCAGGACTGGGCGTTTTATCCGCAGACCAACGACGATCTGCTCGCGGTTGGCGTGCCGATCGACGACATGCTGCTTGAAAACGGCTGCATGCTGATGGTGCCCGGTTCGCACACCGGCCCGCTCTATGATCACCATCAAGACGGCGCTTTTGTCGGCGCGATCAACGACGCGCGCTTCGACCCCGCCCAAGAGGAAGTCGTGCCGGTGCAGGTGAAGGCCGGCGGCATTTCCATTCACCATGTGCGCACCCTGCACGCTTCGGCGCCCAATCGATCGGCGCGACCACGGCGCCTGCTGCTGATCCAGTACTGCGCCGGCGACGCCTGGCCGCTGACCGGCTCGCCGACATGGGAGGCGCATTGCGCCTCGTTTGTGCGCGGCCAGCCCACGCCGGAGCCGCGCCTGGCCGCCGTGCCGGTGCGCATCCCATTGCCCAACCGCATCCCGGGCGGCACAATTTACGAACTGCAAACGCAGCTCAAAGAATCCGGCTTCGCGGACAAGTAGGCCGAACCCAACTCTCTGACATGCATCCTATCTCCGCCGCGCGGCTGATCGACATCGCCGATCGTGTGCTCACCACCATCGGCACCCCGCCCGATCTGGCAAACATCGTTGCGCCGTCGCTGGTCGGCGCGAATCTGGCCGGGCACGATTCGCACGGCGTTATTCAGCTTCCGGTCTATGCCCAAATGGCCCAGGAAGGCAGCGTGCTGCCGGCCGCGCGAGCGTCAATTCGGCCAGCCGGCGGCATGCTCGCGACATTGGTTGTCGACGGCGCGCTGGGCTGGGGGCCGCCGGCGGCGTATATGGCGACCGACGCCATCATCGACCGCGCTCAGCGCTTCGGCATCAGCAGCGCGGTGATCCAGCGCTGCCATCACATCGGGCGCGTGGGCCAATACATCGAGCGCATCACCAGTGCGCAAATGGTCGGGATCGTCATGGTCAACGCCCAACGCGGCGTGGCGCCCTTTGGCGGCGCCCGGCGCATGCTCGGCACCAACCCGATCGCCATCGGTGCGCCGCGCAGAGACGGCCAGCCACCGGTGATGTTCGACGGCTCGACATCGATGGTGGCCGGCAACAAGATCCGCGTGCTGCAGGACAAAGGGCTGCCGGTGCCGGCCGGCTGGATCATCGATCGCAACGGGCAGCCCAGCACACGCCCGCAGGATTTGTTCGAGGGCGGCGCGCTGTTGCCGCTCGGCGGCGGCAGCGGGCACAAGGGCTATGGCCTCAGCGTCATGGTCGAAGCCCTGGCCGGGCTGCTTTCAGGGTCTTCGGCGCGCGCGCTGTCGGATGAGCGCCCTGGGGGCAATGGCGTGCTGATGATCGCGCTGAACCCGGACGCGTTCACCACGCGCGAATCGTATCTCGACGACATCGAAAAGCTGTGCGCCGAACTCAAGGCGACACCGGCGCTGAACCCGGGCGACGAAGTGCTGTTGCCCGGCGAGCCCGAAGCGCGCACCCGCGCCGAACGCGCCGCCAACGGCATCCCACTCCCCGACGCGACCTGGCAAGCCATTGTGGAACTGGCGCAGGCGCTCGGGGTAACAACCGGTTAGCGGCTGCGATCCGCCAGCCGCATCCATTGGAGAAAAAATAATGAACATGTTCGATTTAGGCGGTCGCGTGGCCATTGTGACCGGGACGGCGCAGGGCATGGGCCGCGCAATGGCCACCGCGTTGGCCGAAGCCGGCGCCGATGTGGTGTTGCTCGACCGCAACACAGCCGGCAACGAAGCCACCGCGCAGACCATCGCCGCGCTGGGCCGCCGCGCGCTGCCGATCACCTGCGATATCTCAAGCTTCAAGCACCTCGACCGCGTCTATGCAAAAGTCGACAAAGCCTTTGGCCGCATTGACATTCTGGGCAACGTCGCGGGCGAGGCCAAGGCCGGGCCGGCCGAAGACATGCCCATCGCCGAAGTTCAGGAGACGTTTCACAACCTGGTCATCAGCCGCTACTACTGCACGCAGCTGGCCGGCCGGCGCATGTTGAAGCAAGGCAGCGGCAGCATCATCAGCATCGGCTCGATCGCCGGCGTCAGCTCGCTGGCGCGCCATCAGTCTGTGTATGGTATGGCGATGGCGGCGGTGATTCACATGACGAAAGAGTTGAGCACGGAATGGAGCGGGCGCGGCGTGCGCGTCAACGCCATCTTGCCGGCGCAAGTGCCCAACCCTGGCCTGGAGCAGCGCATGAAGGTCGATCCGTATCTGCGAGAGACGTTTTTGTATGGCATCCCGCGCGGGCGCTTTGGGCATCCGGACGACATCAAGGGCCTGTCGGTGTGGCTGGCGTCGGACGCGGCGTCGTTCATCACCGGCGCGATTGTGCCGATGGACGGCGGCAACCTGGCCAAAAACGGCGGCGGCGGCTTCCTCGCGCCAATTGTGAAAGGGCATCTCAAGTCGGCTAAGAAGCGGACGAAGGCCTGATGCTCACACGCATAACGCCTTCCCGCTACAAAGACCAGCCGGCCATTACCCTGGCAACGCAAAGCGTTCAGGCGCAGTTCTTGCCGTCGATTGGCGGGAAGCTGTGCGCGCTGACCTCGCTCGATCACAACTTCGATGTGCTGGTGCACCGGCCAGGCGACGCCTATCGCATGCAACAGTATGACGGCGTGTATGTCGATGGCGAGTGCTCAGGGTTTGACGACATGTTCCCGACCATCGATGTCTGTCACTGCGAGAACGCCCCCTGGCAAGGCACGCGACTGCCCGATCATGGCGAGGTGTGGAGCCTGCCCTGGCAGCACAGCATCGATGGCGAACGCCTGCGCATGAGCGTGCACGGCGTGCGCCTGCCGTATCGGCTCGACAAGACGGCGCACTTCGCCGACGCGCGCACACTGCGCATTGACTATACGCTGACCAACCTGTCGCCCTTCCCATTCGATTTCCTCTGGGCGGCGCATCCGATGCTGATGCTGGACGAAGACTCGCGCCTGCTGCTGCCGGACGAGACGCGCCACATCGCCACAGTGTTCTCATCGAATGGCGAGCTGGGCGGCTATGGCGACACGTTCGACTGGCCGATGGCGGCTACGCCAAGCGGCCAAGCGCGCGACCTCAGCCGCATGGCGCCGCGCGGAACCGGCCGCGCCGCAAAGTACTACGTGAAGGGTGCGCTGCCGGAAGGCTGGTGCGCGCTGACTTATCCCTCGCGGAAGCTCATGCTTGAGATGAGCTTCCCGGTCGACAAGGTGCCGTATCTGGGCGTGCTGCCCAACGCAAGCGGCTGGGCCGGTCTCTACAACATTTTTCTCGAACCGGCAACGGCGTCGTTCGACCGGCCGGATGCCGCGCGGCTGCGCGGCGAATGCTCGCGGCTGCCCGGCAACGCCGTTTACACCTGGCATCTCGCGTTCTCCCTTAAAAATTATGAAGCTCACTGACCAGCAACTCCACTTCTTTCACACATTCGGCTATCTGCACATTCCGCAGTTGTTTGCCAAAGACGAAATCGCCTGGATCACCAGCGAGTTCGAAACCGCCTTGAACGCGTTTGGCGGCGGCGACAAGCACGACGGCTCCAAACGCACCATGATGCTGGCGCCGTGCGACCGCACCGCCCGCCTGTGCACGCTGCTGGACGACCCGCGCATCCTCGGGATCGCCGGCGACATCCTCGGCGACGATTTCAATTACGCCATTGGCGACGGCAATTACTACAGCGGTGACACCGGCTGGCACCCGGACGGCAACTGGAATCAGCTCTTCGCCTGCAAGATCGCGTTTTATCTCGACCCGGTGGCCCGCGACAGCGGCTGTCTGCGCGTGATACCCGGAAGCCACAAGCCCGAGCACTTTGTCCGCGCCAAAAACATCCACCCCGGCCACGCGCAGGAGGAATTCGGCATTGCGCCACGCGACTTCCCCGGCAATGTGCCGCTCGAAAGCACGCCCGGCGATCTGGTGATTTTCAACCACGATCTGTATCACGCCGCGTTTGGCGGCAGCAACCGCCGCCGCATGTTCACCATGAACCTCACTCGCCAAGGCAAGACGCCCGAGGACATGCAGACCGTGCGCAGCTATGTCAAAGCGCACTCGGCCGGCGGCTATGGGCTGGCGCTCGGCGCGGGCATGTACACGCCGGTGATGCTGGACACCGCCAGCCCGGCGCGCATGGTGCATCTGCGCCAGTGCGCGGCGATTCACGACGAGCTCTTCCCGCAGTTCGCGCGCAAGTAGCATGACAAACATCCTGCGGCTGAACGCCACCCTCTTCCCGGTCAACGACTTTGAAGCCGGCGTTTGGCGCGAGCATGGCATCGTGCCGCAGCTGGTCGAAGCCGCCGCGCCCGAAGCGCTGATCGAGCATGTAGCCGATTGCGACGGACTGGTGGTGGTTTCCGCTTCGCTGCCGACGCGGGTGGTCGAGTCGATGCGCAAATGCCGCGTCATCTCGCGGCGCGGCGCGGGGACGGACAAGATCGATGTGGCAACCGCCACGCGCATGGGCATCGTGGTCACCAACGTGCCGGACTTCTGCGTGGAGGAGCAGGCCGATCACAGCATGGCCATGCTGCTGATGCTGTTGCGGCACATGCCGCGCATGCAGCGCGGCCTGGTGCGCGGCGATTTTGCGCGCACGCGACAGGCCAGCGAGCGCAATCAGCGCATCACCGGGCGCACGCTCGGCCTGGTCGGCTTTGGCCTCAGCGCAAAGGCGCTGGCCCGCCGGACGCGCGGGTTTGGCCTGCGCGTGCTGGCCACGCGCCGCGACATGCGGCAGACGGCCGAAGCCGACGCGGTCGGCGCGACGCTGGTCGATCTGGACACGCTGCTGCATGAATCGGATTTCGTCTCGCTGCATTTGCCGCTCGGCGCGGAGAGCCACCACCTGCTGAATGAAGCACGGTTGCGCGCGATGAAGCCCGGCGCGTTTTTGATCAACACGTCGCGCGGCGCGCTGGTTGATGAAGCGGCGCTGGTGCGCGCGCTGCAAGATGGCCACCTCGGCGGCGCGGGCATCGACACCTTCGAGGGCATCAACGTGTTCGCTGAGGGTGAAACGCCGCCCAACCACCCGCTTGTGAAGCTGCTCGACGACGAGTCGATCAACCTTGTGCTCACGCCGCATGTGGCGGCCGGTTCCATGCAGGCGATGGAAGACGTCAGCCGCGGTGCGATCGAGAACCTGGTTGACATCCTGAACGGGCGCTGGCCATGCCCGGATCGCATTGTCAACGCCGGCGTGCTGCCGCGTTGGCCACTGCAGTAGCCGCGCGCCGCTTGGCGCCCGAGCAGCGTTAGAGGCGCCGAGGCAAATTCATACGATATATGGTATACCACGCACCCAATAGGGTCGATCAAATGATCGCTCAAGAACAGGAGGACAAAACGATGAGTTCAGGAAAGCTCGACCGTGTCAGTCGCCGCAGGTTTCTCAAAACTGCGGCTGTCAGTGCAGCCAGCGCCGCCCTCGCCGCGTGCGCAGCCCCAGCGCAGCCAGCGCCGAAGACCGAAGGTGGCGCCGCCCCCACGGCCGCGCCGGCCGTAAACACCGGCGCCAAGCAGACCGTGCGCTATCTGTCCTGGTGGTTTGAGGAAGGCAATCGCGGCAAGACCTGGCAGGCATTCATCAAGGAGTTCAACGAGTCGCAGAAGGACATCGAGGTTAAAGCCGAGAACACGCCGTTTGACGCCTACACGACAAAGACGATCGTTGGCGCGCAATCTGGCACGCTCGACGGCGACATTGTGATGGCCACCCCCGAGCTCGCGCCACGCCTGATCAAGGCCAATCTGCTCGCGCCTTTCGACGACGTGCTCAAACGCAACAACATCACCGACCTGAGCTCGGCCCACGATGCGCTGCGCAAGGACGGCAAGCTCTACGGCCTGGATATGGTCACCGTGGCGTTCGGCATCCTCTACAACAGCAAGCGCTATGCCGATGCCAAGATCACGCCTGCGAAAACGCCGGACGAGTGGGTTGCCCTGAGCAAGGCGCTGACCGACCGCGACAAACAGCAGTATGGCTTCTTCGCCACCCACCTGGTCAATGAGCCTTCGGACTTTTGGTTCCAGCTGCAGGAATGGTGCATGCCGTACGACGGCGTGTGGGCCAAGGGCAACGTGCCACAGTTGACCTCGGAGCCGATCCTCAAGGGCCTGAAACTGTTCAAGCAGATGTACGACGTGGCGATGCCGCAGGGCTCGGACACACCCACCGGCCAGCGCCTGTTCAAATCCGGCGCAGTGGCGCAGGGTCTGTTCGTGTCGGCCGCGGTCGGCGCCTTCAAGCCCGACGCGCCCGATCTGTATCCATTGCTGCAGAGCGCGCCAATTCCATGGGCGAGCAATAAGTCGATCGCGCGCATTCACCCCATGATGATCAACGCCTCCTCCCCGGTGAAGGACGCGGCGCTCGAGTTTGTGAGCTACATGTACAAGCCGGACAACTACCGGCGCATGGTTGAAGGTTGCGAAGACGTCATCTTCGCCCAGCCTTCCGCCGCGCGCAAGGAGTATCTGGACAAACTGCACTGGCTGAAGCCGGGCTACGACGGCGTGAGCTATGTGACGCCGTTCGATATTGTGGGCGACTTTGTCTACAACTTCGCGGAATTCGGCCAGATTGTGATCACCAACTTCGCCAACGTGCTCAACGGCGGCAAGTCGGTCGAGGATGCCATGGCTGCGGCTCAGAAAGAAGCCGAGGCACTGGCAGGTCGCATCAAGTAGCACGCATCGGCACAGGCGGCCAGCGTGCAAGCGCCGGCCGCCTGTGCCTCTCACGCCGCTTTCCGCATGCGGACGTCGACTGGCACAATCGGCCGACCAGTTTCACAATAGCGGGCACCCTTGACTAACTCACGCATATCCCTGCCCCGCCGCCGAGTGCGCCTGCACCTGCTGCCGTATCTGCTGATCCTGCCCATCCTTGTGTACGAGGGCGCGCTCGTGCTGTATCCCATCGCGCAGGGCGTCTATGGCAGCTTCACGAGCATCGAGCTGGCGTCCGACCAGCCGCCAACCTGGGTGGGCTGGGCCAATTATCTGCGCATGCTTGACGACCCGGCATTCTGGAAGGTGCTGCAG
>JANMNW010000069.1:0-2517 GCA_031368515.1 Chloroflexota bacterium | reverse complement strand
CAGCGGCGCCGCACCCACCCCAACCGAAGACAGCATGAATGCGCTCCTGGCCGAGCGCGAAATGTCTTCGCTTTTTGTTTGATTGAAGAAAGGGGAAGCAGCTACTGCGCGGCTACTTTCCCTTCTTGGCTTTCTTCCTGCGTGGCGACGACGTTGTCTTGCGTTTGGCAGTGCGCGCTTGGTCACGCGTCTTTTCGGCTTTGTCGGCGGCGCTAGCTGCGGCTTCCGGCAGCGCGCCCATGTCGTCGCCCATCGGATCATCCATGCCGCCCTCACCGCCAAATAGATCGCCCATATCCTGCTCGATCTTGTCGGGATTCTCGCCTTTTTCGAGGCGGCCAATCACTTCGTTCATCTCCGGGCCAAGATCCTCACCCGTTTCGCCGGCCATCTTGCGCATAAAGCGGCCCAACGCGCGCGGATCGTTTTCGTCCAATCCGCCCATCTCGTTCAACAGCGATTCGTCCACATCGCCAGCCGGTCCCAGGCTGTCTTCCGCAGCGCCGCGCAACACGCGAACCTTTGAGACCACCCGCGCGAGGCGCGCGCTGCCGCAGCGATCACAACGCGCACTGGCGTGATTCACGGCGGACAAGCTTCGATAAAACACTGCCACCTTGCGCCGGCAATCCTGGCAACGATATTCATAAATTGGCATGCATGCAATTCTAGGCGCACCCACCGGACGCTGCCCCGGTTAGAATCTCCCGCACAATGTCATCTCCGAAACTAGCCGGCGAGTTGTACAGCTTCGTCAGCCCGCCGATGCTTGTCGTATTGTCCGGGCCTTCCGGCGTCGGCAAAGACACCCTGCTCAATTGCTTGAAAAACACCGGCTACGACTTCGCCTTTGTCGTCACCATGACCACCCGCCCGCGCCGCGCCAACGAGGTCGAGGGTGTGGACTATTTGTTTGTCACCAAAGGTGAATTTGCCGACCTGATGCAAGCCGACGAGCTGCTCGAACACAGCATCGTCTATGGCGATTACAAGGGCATTCCCAAGGATCAGGTGCGCAGGGCCTTTGCCACGGGCAAAGATGTGATCATGCGCATCGATGTGCAGGGCGCGGCCAAGATCCGGGCGCTGGTGCCCAATGTGGTGACAATCTTCATCGCGCCGGAAAGCGAAGAGGAACTGGTGCGGCGGCTGCGCGCGCGCAATTCCGAAAGCGAGGATTCGCTGAAAATACGCATCGCCACCGCCCGCGAGGAAATGAAGCGGCGCGACGAGTTTGACTTTTTGGTGGTCAACCGCGAAGGCTGCCAGGACGATGCCGTCGCCAGCATCGTCTCGATTATCACCTCTGAGCACTGCCGCATCGGGCGAAAGGCTCCGGTGGTTTAGGTGATGCCCCGCCCTGCCTCCTCCCCGCCGCCTCTCTTTCAAGCCACGCTGCCGCTGGCGCGGCCGCTGCTGGCCTACGTGTTTCTCGGCGTGATTGCCGTGCTGTATGTTTTGACCGAAATTAGCGGCGGCCCAAACCGCTCGGTGCTGATGTTGTATGGGGCGAACATCGCCGAAGCCGTCACCGCCGGCGAATACTGGCGGCTGATTACAGCTAATTTTCTGCACTGGAGCCCCACGCACATTTTGTTCAACGGCTACGCGCTGTACAGCCTGGGCACCCAGGTCGAATCGTTGTTTGGCCCGCGGCGCTTTGCCGCTGTCTATCTGCTGTCAGGCGTCACCGGCGCGCTGTTTAGCTATGTAATCACCCACGGCACCTCGGCCGGCGCTTCGACCTCAATCTTCGGGCTGTTTGGCGCGCTGGCGGTTTTCTACTACAAGCAGCGCAAAATTTTGGGCGGCACCAGTCAGCGCCAGCTTCAGCAGCTAGGTTTCATTTTGTTGCTGAATCTGATTCTCGGCTTCTCGCCAGGCAGCAACATCGACAATTGGGGCCACGCTGGCGGACTGATCGGCGGACTGATTCTGGCCTGGTTTCTCTCACCTCAGTACGTCCCAACTGAATCCATTGCACTGGCGCCGGCCGAAATCGAGCAACGTCATCAACGGCCGGAGTTGTCCAATGAACACATCACCGACGCCAATTCGCTGGCGCGTCAGGCGTTCACCATCGCCATTTTTGTCGCGGTAGTCGGAGCGCTGACATATTTCGCGGTGCTGCGGTATCAATAAGCTCGAGACGCTGGTACGTATCGCGAGTTACGGCAGCGGCCACCTGCCACGGATTACGGCCAAAGCTCACCAACTACAAGTTACGACCATCGCCGCATACCTACTTTGCAAGTGTCACGAGCCCTGTCGACGGTGGCGCGTGGCAGGTGGCCTTGGCACGTGATAGGTGGCCGTGGCCGAAATCCGTGCCCCGTGGTAGGCGGCTCTCGCAATCCGTGGCCCGTTGTAGGTTGCGCCACAAATTTTTGTAAACACTGAGCTTGAGAAGCAGTTTTCTATCCCGGCACAGCCAAGCACCCAGAGCGGAGTAGGCGCGGGATCGAGTCTGGACGAAAGATGTCCATGCCGCCGCAGTCGAAGGGCGCGGTTGGGACC
>JANMNW010000018.1:0-1835 GCA_031368515.1 Chloroflexota bacterium | reverse complement strand
ACGACGACGTGTTCCTGCGCCTGGACCGTTACGCCAAACACTGCCGCGAAGTCGGCCTGGGCGATGACTACGTGCGTTCGCTGATCCGTTAATCTGATCCGTAAATAGAAGACCCGAGAGACAAACCGCATGTCGAACAAGATGCACCTGATGCAGATGCTGATCCACACAGCCTGCACCCACACGCTCCTGGGCTGGGCCGACCCGAAAGACGAGCAGCTCGAGGGCTTGCAAGATTTTGCTTATTGGCAAAACCTGGCGCGCACGCTGGAGCGTGGCAAGTTTGACGGCGTGTTTTTTGCTGACAGCCCGGCCACACACGCCGTGTACAAAAGCAGCGTGGTGCCTTCGGTGCAATATGGCGCCTCGTGGCCGAATCACGACCCTATGCCGCTGGTGGCCGTCATGGCAGCGGCAACGAAACACCTGGGCATTGGCGTCACGCTCTCCACCACGGGCACCACGCCTTACCTCGCCACACGCCGCATCTCCACGCTCAATTACCTGAGCCGGGGCCGCGTAGGCTGGAACATCGTCTCTGGGTTCAGCAACGCCGAACACCTGGCCAATGGCATGGGTGTGCAGATGGCGCACGACGAGCGGTATGACCAGGCGGATGAATTCATGGCGATTTGTTATGAGTTGTGGAACAGTGTGCCGCGCGATGCGATTTTGAAAAACGCAGCGACCGGCCAGTTTGCCGACCCGGCCAAGATCAAACAAGTCGACTCCAAAGGCAAATATTTAAGCTGCAAGGCAGTGGCGCCAGTGTTGCCGTCTGACTATGGGCTGCCTTTGCTCTTTCAGGCGGGTTCCTCCGGGCGCGGCATGAAGTTCGCCATGGACCACGCCGAGGTGATCTTCGCTATCCAGGGGCATGTGGCGGGCATGAAGAAAAGCATGGAGCAGTTGCGCACCACCGCCAAAGAACACGGCAAGACTGAGGAGCCTAAAGTCTTGTACAGCCTGCAACCCATTGTGCGCAGCACCGAGCTGGAAGCGAAACAACGTGCCGAAGAACTGAAAGAACGTATTCCGCTGGACGCGATCCTGGCGCGGCTCTCGGGTGTGTTTGGCGTCGATTTGAGCAAGTTTGACCCGGAGATGCCGCTGTCTGAAATGGACACGCAGGCCTCACGTGGGCTGATGTCGGCCACGCTGAGTTCGGCAGACGGCAAAGCCGTGACGCTGCGCGCGGCCGCAGCGCAATGGGCTTTGTCTGTCGCGATCCCGCAGGTCATCGGCACACCCGAGCAGGTGGCAAGCGAGATCGAACATATGTGGCGTGAAACCGGTTGTTACGGCTTCAACCTCAGCCCGACCACCAATCCCGACAGCGTGGAAGATTTCGTCGACCAGGTGGTGCCGATCCTGCAGCGCCGAGGCGTGTTCCGTACCGCCTACGAAGGCGAAAGTTTCCGCGACAACCTGATGGCCTGAAAGGCTTAGCGACCATGGACACTCTTGCGCCCGCTTCATCGCCAGCCCCCGCCATTGACCCGACCGACCTGCGCCGCTGCCTCGGCTCATTCGTCACCGGCGTCACCGTGATCACCGTGCTCGACGATGAAGGCACCCCTATCGGCATGACCGCCAATTCATTCAACTCGGTGTCGCTCGACCCGCCGCTGATCGTCTGGAGCCTGCGCATGAACGCGCGCAGTTTTCCGGTCTACAGCAAGGCCAAGCGTTTTGTCGTCAACATACTGTCGGAAGAGCAAATCGACGTGTCGAACCACTTCGCCAAGTCGGGGCCGGACCGGTTCAAAGACATCGCAACCACGCCCGGCATTGATGGCGTGCCGCTGATCGACGGCTGCGCGGCCTACCTCGAA
>JANMNW010000519.1:0-6535 GCA_031368515.1 Chloroflexota bacterium | reverse complement strand
CGGTGCGCGCGGCGGTCGGCACCCCCGTTGCCGTCGCGGGCGGCATTTCAACGCGCACGAGCGCCGCCGTGCGCGCGTTGCGGCCGGCGAGTGTGATCGTCGGGTCGGCCATCACCGCCGCGGCCGACCCGCGCGCGGCGGCGCTTGCTCTGCGCGCGGCAATGACCCAGCCATGACATCACGCCCCAGCTTCGATCTGATCACCGCCGAGCTCAACGCCACACTGGCGCTTGTGCCCGATGCCGCCGTCAGTGCGGCAATCGACCTGCTGCGCGCCGCGCCGCGCGTGTTTGTCGCGGGCGAAGGGCGTTCGGGCATGGTGATGCGCATGCTGGCAGTGCGCTTGATGCACCTGGACTTGCCGGTATTTGTTGCGGGCGAGACGATCACGCCGGGCGTCGCGGCCGGCGATGTGCTGGTCGCGTGCAGCGGCTCTGGCGCAACGGCGGTCACATGTTTGTTTGCCGAATCCGCCGCAAAGATCGGTGCGCGCGTCGTCGCCTTGACGGCGCGGGCCGATTCGCGGCTGGCCACCTGCGCAAGCCTTGTTGTCGATATTCCCGCGCCGCACAAAGGCAACGCGCGTGAGGCGGGATCGCGTCAATATGGCGCCTCTCTTTTTGAGCAAGCAGCGCTGATCCTGTGCGACGCGATGGTGCTTGAACTGCAGCAAGCGCGCGGCGCCTCCCACGACGAGCTGTGGCGGCGTCACGCTAACCTGGAGTGACTAGCAAATGTGCATGTAACCCGCGGGCATCGTCGCGTGGTGTGTGCCGGGCGCGGCCTGCGCGAGACGCGTGCGCGCGCTACGGGGTTACGCCGGCCACGCGCCAATATGGCGCCAAATCGACCACCTGACCGTGCACCATGGCGTCGTCGATGGCAAAACAGGTCAGCGCCGAGGTGAGTCCTTCGTGCAAGCCCACGCTGGGCGGCGCGCCGTTCAGCATGCTGTCGGCCAACTCGCGCGCAAGAATATCGTCGCCGCCGCCATGGCCATCGCTCAAGCTCACCGACTGGTCTTCAATCTTGATCGTGAAGCCAATGCGCTTGGTCTGGATCGTGCCGGCGTAGAGATCGGCGCGAATCGCGCCTTCGCTGCCCAGAATCACCATACGCCGCTCGGGAATGCCGGAGTTGCAGTTGGTGTGAAAGGTCGCGCGCACGCCATTGGCATATTCGACGATTGCAACCTGGTTGTCGATAATGTCCTTGTCGGATGTGAACGAGTTCAACCCGGTCGTGCGCCAGGTGCTGTAAGCCGGCTTGCCGTCGTCGCGCGGGCCAATGCGCTCGATGTGATGGGCATTTTCAGGCTTGAAAAAGTTCAAGCCGCCAAACGATGCGACGCGGCTGGCCAGGCTGCCAATCATCCAGTTCGCCAGATCAATGTCGTGGCAGCACTTCTCAAGCAGATGCGTGCCGGCGTTGGCCTGCAAGCGCCGCCAGTCGCCCATGATGTAGCCGCCGTGGTTGAAGTCGAGCGTTTCGTTGAACTCGACGCTGATGATGTCGCCAACCAGTCCTTCGCTTAGCAGCTGCCGGATCTTGCGGTAATGCGGCGCGTATCGCAGCGTGAATCCGATGTTGAACATCCTGCCGCTGGCGCGGCAGGCATCTTGCATGGCCACGCAGTCGTCGAGCGTGGTCGCCAGGGGCTTTTGGCAAAAGACATGCTTTCCGGCCTCAAATGCCGCGATGGTCTGCTCCTTGTGAAAGCAATTCCACGAGGCAATCATGACCCAGTCGACCTCCGGATCGGCGACCGCTTCCTGATAGCTCTCGCACACGCGCGGCTGGGTGTTGATGCTCTGCAATGCCTTCTCAACCGATTCCGGGCTGGGGTCGTAGATCGTGCGCACCTGCAGGCGCGGGTCGACCGCGATCAGGCGTTTGACGATCGCCATGCCCATGCCGCCGCAGCCGATTACCGAAATGCCGATGGAGTCTTTCATGATGTGTGATTGGGTATTTTTTAGGAAATGGTCAATGCCACGATGGATTTCGCCGGCAGTTGAATCGAGAGCGTCTCACCGCTGAGCACAGCGCCGGCAAACGGCTGCGGCGCCACCGCGTTGGGCGCGTCAAACGAGTTGTGCGCCTGCATGGTCGGCGCGGTCAGCACGCGGCCGGCGACGACTTTGGGGTGCGCGCCGCGCAAGGTGCACGTGACGGCGACGGCGTGATTCGGATCGACGTTGCACACGGTCAGATGCACTGCGCCGGTCTTGTCGCGCGAAGCCGAGGCGCTCAGCGCCGGCATGCTGTGCGCGCCATGGCTGTACCACACGCTGCGCAGATCGAGCGCCAGCAACTCGGCGTCGTGATGCACTTTGTACATCTCAAACACATGGAAGGTCGGCGTGCGCACGATGCGATCGCTGTGCTCATCGGTCAAAATCAGCGCTTGCAGCACGTTTACGGTCTGGGCGATATTGCCCATGGTCACGCGCCCGCTGTGTTTGTTGAACAGATTCAGCGTCACAGCCGCCACTAGCGCATCGCGCAAGCTGTTCTGCTGGTAAAGAAAGCCCGGGTTGGTGCCGGGCTCAACCGCGTACCAAGTGCCCCACTCGTCCACAATCAGCTCGACTTTTCGTTCGGGATCGTATTGATCCATGATGGCCGAATGCCGCGTGATGAGTTCGTCCATGTAGAGGCACGTCTTCAAGATAAAGGCCCAGTCCTTTTCTTCGAAGTGCGTGGCCGATTGCAGCTGGCGAAAGGGGCTGTCCGGCGTGTAGTAGTGCAGGCTTAAGCCGTTCATCAAGAAGCCGCCGCGCATGTTGCGGCTGTTCTTCATCAACACTTCGGTCCAGCGATAGTCTTCGTTGCGCGGGCCGCAGGCGATCTTGTAAATCTTGTTGTCGCCAAAGTTGCGCGCGTAGGTTTGATAGCGGCGGTACTCCTGCGCGTAATGCTCGGGCGTCATGTTGCCGCCGCAGCCCCAGTTTTCGTTGCCCACGCCCCAGAACTTCAGGCGCCAGGGTTCGGCGCGGCCGTTGGCCCGGCGCAGATCGGTCATCGGGCTGATGGCGTCGCTGGTCAGATACTCCACCCACTGCTGCATCTCCTGCACGGTGCCGCTGCCCACGTTGCCGCAGATGTACGGCTCGCAGCCGAGCTGCTCGCACAGATCCATGAACTCGTGCGTGCCGAAGCTGTTGTCTTCGGTCACGCCGCCCCAATGCGTGTTAATCATCGACGGGCGTTTGGCGCGCGGGCCGATGCCATCCATCCAGTGATATTCGTCGGCAAAGCAGCCGCCCGGCCAGCGCAGATTGGGAATGGCCACTTCGCGCAGAGCGGCGACCACATCGTTGCGGATGCCGCCCGTGTTGGCGATGTTCGACTCTTCGCCCACCCAGATGCCACCGTAAATGCAGCGGCCCAGGTGTTCGGCGAAATGGCCGTAGATGTGCCGGTTGATCGTGCCCGCGCCGATGTCCGCATTGATCGTGATCTGATTCATGCGCCCATTGTCGGGTTTCGTGTGAATTCGAGCAAGGCGCGCTGGCGCGCGAAGCGTCGTCCGGCAACGATAGTGTCTTGCCCCTGCCAGCCAAACCCAGGGACCCGAAAACCCGCCGGATCTGGGTGAGGTCATCGACACCGCCGCGGGCGCGGTGCGGCACGCACAGGGCAGCGCCGCCAAAAACTATCGGCATCCCTCACGTGGCACCGTCATCCCGAGCGATGGAGGGATGACGCACGACCGGGAGGATGACGCCGCAACCGCTCGTCGCGGCGCCTACACGCTCAGCTTCACCGCGCTCACCTGCGTGCGTTTGCCTTTGCGCGTGAGTTTGAGCGTCTTGATCTCGTGCGCCTTAAGCGCGATGCGCTTGCCGCGCGGCAGGCCATCGACTGTGAGCTGCGCCTCGGTGTCGCGTCCGGCCGATTCGACCAAACGCACGATCAGTGCGTTTTCGCCCCCGGCTTTCTTGAGCGCGCCGACTTGCACGGTGGCCGGCTCCACGCTCAAAAACGGCCGCGCCGCGTCTTCGCCCGTCTGCCGCGGCATCGGCGGATAGAACACAGCAAAGCCGTCCAGCGGCTGATTCAGTTCCAGCGCGTTTGGAACAATCCGTTGCGCCACGTCCTCAGGCGCGCCCACGACGATGCGAAAGGCGGTGTCGATCTGGCCTTGATCGATAAACGTGTGTCGCTCGTAGGGCTCGATGGTCTGATCGCCCCAGCGCGTATGCACAGCGCTGCGCGCCAGGCTCAAGCCCAAGGTGCCCTCCGGTTTCACCGCAAAGCCATACTGGCCGTTGTTGGCCACACCCGCGGCGGCGGCACCGGACGCAATCGTCACCCAGCGATTGCCCGAGTGCTCGCTGCCATCGGCCGCGCGCGTGGCGATGCCATAGGGCACTTCGCAACGCACCGTGGGCTGCGGCAGATCGAACGGGATTTGCAGCTTGATCATCTTGCGCCGGTCGCCCAGGTGCAGGCGCACTGCGACATCGACGTGCGGTGCATCGGCGTAGAGCGTCACCTGAACAGAGGCCAACGAATTGCGCCAGCAGCTCAACGCTTCGACCGTGCAGGAGACATTGCCGCGCTGGCCTTTGAGCGCCGGGTGCGCATCCGACGGCAGCACGCGCAACGCGCTGCCGGTCGCAGTGTCTTCGCCCGCCCATTGCGCGCCGACCTGTTCGGGCGTCAACGCGGCAAAAGCGGCGATGAGCGTGTTGAAATCGGTGTTGGCTTCGCCGCCCCAGGCGTCGCCGGTGTCGCGCATGGCGCACACCTGCACAGGCCCGGACAGCATCTCGCGGCCGCTGGCAAGATCGACGAGCGACACCAACGCGGCGTGTTCGTGTGAAAACGCCGCGCGCAGCCGTGTATTTTCGACGACGATGCCCTCGGCGGTGTCGCTCACAGTGAGCGGGTTGGCCGAGCGCGCAGGTTTGGCGCCGACGCGCACCTCATAGCGCCGCACCGACAGCGGCGGAACTTCGGCCATGAAGTGAATGTGCGGCTGCCAGCTGTTTGACGACTGCTGATACGTGCCGCCGCCGACCTGGCATGGCACCGCGTTGCCCTGTTCGTCGAACAAGCCAAAGTCGGGAATGTCGGGCAACGGCCGATAGTCGAACATGATGTGCCGGCTGACCGGCATGCGCATCGGCACCGGATGCGCGTTGAACACATAGAACGGCACACTTCCGAGCTGCGGCAGCGTGCTGGGCAGCAGCGCGTTTTGCGATTTGAAGATGACCGTTGAGGCGGTGTGATTGGCAAAGCCAAATCCATCCATCACGCCGGCGTGCGCGGTTTCGATAAACGAGCCGGCCAGCGTGTCGTGGAAGGTGTTGAACATGGCCTCATTCCAGGCCCTGGCGAGTTCGGCGGCCGGGTATGGCAGGCCGGTGCGCCACCAGGCGATGGCCGCCCAACGCTCGGCCGAATCGAGCAGTGCTTCCGCGCGGCGCATGGCGCGCTTCACCGGCGCGACCGAGGTGTAGCAGCCGGCGAAGGCGCGCTGCAACTCATCGGCGTGCACCGGCAGCTCACGCACCTTCACTTGTTTGGAAATGCGGGCAAGGAAGGCCTCGTGCGTGCTGTGGCGCACGTCGACGTCGTGCGTGGCGGCGATCAATTCGCCCAGTGTGTTCAGGTCTTCGCGCGTCGGGCCGCCGCCGTGATCGCCCAAACCCCACATCACAAGCTGATCCAGGCCGCTGGCGCGCGCCTGCGCGATGCCGTTGAGCGCCTGCTGATGCGGCGTTTGCGTGCCGGGCACGCCTTCCGGGCCGGTGCAATACCAGCCGGTGTCGGGCCGGATGGCGAGCATGCGCGTGCCGTCGTGGCCTTGCCATTGATAGAGCGGCGCGGGCAGATTCAACAGGTATTGCGGCGGGCGGCAATGAATATACATGCCAAAGCCGGCTTGTTTCAAGATTTGCGGAAAGCTGGCCAGGTGGCCGAACGAGTCGAAGTTGTAGGCCACCGTCGGCTCGGCGTTGAACTTCTGCTTGAAGTAGCGGCGGCCTTCCAGCACCAGACGCACGATGGTTTCGCCGCCCGGCAGGTTGCAATCCGGCTGCAAAAACCAGCCGCCGGTGATTTGCCAGCGCCCGGCTTTGACCAGCTTCTTGATGCGCGCAAAGAGCCGCGCGTCGTTTTCCTCCACCCATTGATACACCAGGCTCTCGTTGTGGTTGAAGATAAAGCCGGGGTACTCGTCGACCAGATTGGCGGCGGTGTGAAAGGTGGAGATCGCTTCGCGCGCGCCTTCCTGCCACGGCCACATCCAGACCGGATCGATGTGAGCCTGACAGACCAAATGGACGATCGGACGTTTTGAGTTTTTGCTGGGCGCCATGCGCCCAGTTTAGTAAAGCTCGCGCTTTTTCACTTGGCGCTGTAACCGGCGGCGCGAAAGCTTAGCTGGACTTTGTCCATCAGGATGAATAGCACAGGGCAAAAGCAAAGGTATTGAAGATGGCGGCGGATATTTTAGCGATGTGCAGGTTAATACGGGATATGTGAATATTCGGATTGCGCCAAAGCTGCTGACGAACTG
>JANMNW010000511.1:0-10004 GCA_031368515.1 Chloroflexota bacterium | reverse complement strand
ACGGATGGTATTCGATAGTGTTATGAACAATTTCATGGGGACGCCCTATGTTCCTGACTTCGGGCAAGCCGCCGACCAGCGGTTCTTCGAGTTTGGGAATATTAGCTATAACGGAAGTTTCGGTCGCGGCATTTCGTTTGGAAACAGCCAGGACGCTGTGGTAAATTCAAGTATGAACTTGCAACTAAACGGATTTATTGGAGATAGTCTTGAAAGAAGCGCGTCGCGGTCGTGACGGCGACGCGGTGGTTGACGGGTCCCTCCGCGGCCGGTTCCATCCATCGTGTGCCGCCGTCGCTTGCATCGGGCGGTGAAAAGTGGGTCGGAAACCCTTCAAACGTGCGCGGCAGCTCGCGCCCCAGCGTCGCGTGGATGGTCGTCGCGTGGCGCGCGAAATCGTCCTCGGAAACAAAGATCTGTGCGCGCGGACCCCAATCATGATCGCGCGACATCTCGTCGTCAAAACCCAGCACCTCCGAGCCGCTATCCAGCAGACCGGCCGAGTGCGGCACGTCGGGAAAATGCGCATCAAGGATGGGGCGGATGCTTTGGGCGTAAAAGCGCGCGCACATCGCGGCGCCGCCGCCGCTGGCCTGGATCATAAGCTCATTGTAGGCCGCCCTCGATTACACTCCAAGCGCATGTCCATCAACGAATTGTTTTCGCTTCATGGGAAAGTGGCGCTTGTGACCGGCGGCAGCGGCGGCATCGGTTTGGCCATTGCGCGCGCCTATGCCGATGCCGGGGCTGCGGTGGCGATCAACGGCCGTTCGGCCGAACGGCTGGCTGAGGCGACTGATCTGCTGCGCGCCGGTGGCGCCGACGCCATTGGCGTGCCAGCCGATGTCGGCGATATTGACGATGCGCAGCGTATGGTGCGTGAGGCGCATGCCTGGCGCGGCCGCGTCGATATCCTTGTGAATTGCGCGGGCGCCAATCGCCGCAAGCCTGTTTTGGATGTCACGCCGGAGGATTTTGAATCCATCGTGAACGCGCATTTGCGAGGCGCGTACTTCACCTGCCAGGCGGTCGTTCCGCATATGATCGCGCAGGGTGGCGGCAAGATCATTCACATCGGTTCGGCAACGATTCGCACCGGCCTGGCCGATGTTTCTGTTTACGGCGCGGCCAAAGCCGGCATGGACGCGCTCACGCGAAGCATGGCGGTCGAATGGGCCGAACACAATATTCAAGTGAACTGCCTGGCGCCCGGATTCATCATGACCGAGCTCACGCGAGAAGGGGTGTGGGCCAACGCGCGGCGCAGCGCCTGGCTGCTTGATCGCATACCGATGAGACGGCCGGGCCAGCCGGAAGAAATGAACGGTGTGGCGCTGCTGTTGGCCTCCCGCGCGTCAGATTACTTGACTGGCCAGACCATTCACGTCGACGGCGGTTTTGCAGCGGGAAGCAAATGGTAGCTGCGCGCGCGATCGCGCCTGCAAAAATCATTTTGTTTGGCGAGCATTCGGTCAATCGCGGGCAAAGCGCGCTGGCCGCAAGCGTGGGCGTGCATGTGCGCTGTGCAGTGACGCCCGCTGACGGCTTCAGCTTCAAAAGCGGCCACCTCATGGGCGCCGCCACCCGCCAGGATCTGCTCGACTTGCGGGCGCGTGTCGATGACTGGCGCGCCAGACAGTCTTTCGACGACATTCGCGCGCTGGCGCAGGCCGATTTTTTTGCGCCGGCCAAATATATTCTGGCCCATGCGCGCGGCGGCGAATTGCCAGCAGGCGCATCGGTCATCTGGCATAGCGCCATTCCGGCCGCCGGCGGCCTTGGCTCAGGCGGTGCGAGCGCGGTCGCTTTCGCAACGGCTTTGCTTGCGGCGTTGACAGGCATGGATCGCGTTGATATCGGCCAGGTCGGGCCTCTGGCCTATTTGGGCGATGTGATCGCGCACGGCGGTGTGGCCTCTGCTCTAGACACGCAGATCGCGTTGCGCGGCGGGGTGATTCGCTACACCGCCGAACGCTGGGGCGAGGCCGTGCCTGTGGCGCCGGGGCTGTATCTCGTGATCGGCAATACGCGCATGCGCGGGCAGACCGCTGCGGTCAATGCGCGTGTGCGGGAATGGCTGGCTGCCGATGCCACACGCCAGCACTATTTCGAAGCTATCGGCGCGCTGAGCGATGCAGCCGCGCCAGCGCTGGCTTCCGGCGACTGGCGCACGCTGGGGCGGCTGATGAATCTAGACCAGTTGGTGCTTGAGAAGATTGGCGTGTCGACGCCCGAGCTCGAGCGCCTCAATCACGCCGCGTTGTCGGCCGGCGCGCTCGGCGCAAAGCTTTCCGGCTCCGGCGGTGGCGGCGTCATGATCGCACTGACGACGGCTGCCACGCGCCTGGCTGTGGCCGAGGCGATCGAGCGCGCGGGCGGCGAAGCGCTCATGCCGGAGGTTGCGGTCCCCGGGGCGCAACTCATGGCTCCCTCACCATGACACGACTGGCCGAGTCGTCGATCCGCCGTTTTGGCAACGTGAGAGAATTTTTGACATGAGCGTGCCCATCAACCACTACTCCATCATCGATTTGACCCATGCGCTGATTCCCGGCGAAGAGCAATACACCGTCGAGATCAAGCAACGCGGCGCACTGCGCACCACGCCGACGGGCGACATCATGCATGACGTTTACCTGTGGTCGCACAGCGGCACGCATGTGGAGGTGCCGCTGCATTTTTATGCCGGCGGAAAAGACACCAGCGACTATCCGGCCGATCAGTTTGTTGGTCCGGCCATCCGTCTGGACTTTCGGCATAAAGAGGTCAATGCGCCGATCACGCTGGCCGACATTCAAGCTGCAGGCGAGGTGCGCGACGGCGACATCGTGATTCTGTGGGAAGGGCGTGAGCATCAGTACCGCACGCAGGCGTCGCACCAGCGTCCGTATCTGACAGAAGATGCTGCCGAATGGCTTGCGCTTGAGAAAAAGATCAAGCTGCTTGGCACCGACTCCAGCGGCTTCGAAGTGCGCGGCCGCAGCGATCATCCGAATCATCATCTGTTCTTTCGGCCGGATGTGGCGATTCCAGTCGTCGAATGCCTGCGCAACCTGGGCGCGATATCACGTCCCCGGTTTTTCTTCTCCGGAATGCCGATTCCGTGCAAAGGGCTCGACGCCTCGCCCATACGCGCCATCGCAATCGAAGGACTGGTCTGACATATGAGCGACAACACCGTGCTGATCGCCTCGCGCAGCTTTGGCAAAGCCACGCCCGAGGTGTTTGACGAGCTGCGCGCAGCCGGCTGCCGGTTGCTGCTCAATCCGCATGAACAATCGCCCAGCGAATCCGACATGATCACGCTGGTGCGCGAGGCTGAAGTGATCGTCTCCGGCACCGAAGCGCTCACCGCCCGCGTGATCGCCGCCGCGCCGCGCCTGCGCGGCATCGCCAAGCATGGCGTAGGATATGAAAACATCGATCTCACTGCTGCGCGCGTGCATAACATCCCGGTGTGCATTGCCGGCGGCACCATTACCGACTCAGTTGCAGACATGGCGTTTGCGTTGCTGCTGGCGCTGGCGCGTAAAATCCCGATGGGCGATCGCATGGTCAAGAGTGGCGGTTGGGGGCGGGTGATCGGCGTCGAGCTGAACGAGAAAGTGCTTGGCATTGTCGGCCTGGGCCAGATTGGCAAAGCCGTATGCCGGCGCGCGCGCGGCTTTGGCATGCGCGTCCTGGCGTTCGACGCCGTTCGCGACGAGGCGTTTGCAGCGCAGCATGCGGTGCGTTATGCGCCGCTCGAAGAGGTGTTGGCGCAGGCGGATTTCATCACGCTGCATGCGCCGGGCGGACCTGCCACGCGCAATCTGATCGATGGCGCGGCACTTGCGCGCATGAAGCCTAGCGCGTTTCTGATCAACACCGCGCGTGGCGAACTGGTCGACGAAGCGGCGTTGTATCAGGCGCTGGCGACCCGGCGCATCGCGGGGGCTGCCAGCGATGTGTTTGTCGATGAGCCGCCGGCTGCCGATCAGCCATTGCTGTCGCTCGACTCGTTTATTGCCGCGCCGCACAGCGCCAGCCAAACGCTGGAAGGCTTGCGCGCGATGGGACAGGTGACGCGCGACAACGTGCTGCGACTACTGCGCCGCGAAGCGCCGCTTTTTCGCGTGGCCTAAGCCGGCTCGTCGTCGAGATAGGCGTCGATGCCGGCGGCATGCGTTGCCGACAACATGGTGTTGGGCCGCACGGTCAACGCGTGTGAGCGCAAAAGCGCACCCTCCACAAATGTGCCGTTGCTGGCGTTGTAACGCAGTGCGCCTTGCTCGAAGATGCGCTCTTCGTTGGGCGCGTCTGAGCGCATGGAGACAAAATGCAGGCGCTCGCGCAGCCGGCCGTCCGCCTTGAACCAAAGCCAGTGATACAGCTTCGAAGGATCGCGTTCTTCGCCCAGATCGTCGCAACGGATCTCGATCAGGCTCAGCTCGCCGCCTGAGAGCTGATACAAGACGGTGTAGCTGTGCCGTGGGGTGCTCATCGTTCGTCCTGCACGGCGTTGCGCCAATATGTCAGCGTCGCCGGCCCGATTACATCGCCGTAGGTTTTGTAGAGCCGCTCCAGACACGCTAGAAGTGCCCGGGCGTGGGAGGCGCATCCGAGCACTGTCATTGAGCGCAGGATGCGCGTCAACCGCAGATAGTTGTGGTTGAACGGTGAGAGCCAGACGCCGCTGCGTTCTTCAAAAGTCGGAATCTCTTTGACAAGCAAGCCCGTCTCCAGTCCCATCAGATCCAGGCCGTAAAAGCGCATCATGATCCGGAACGATGTATTCAACTTCATGCGCAAGGCCGGGTTGCCGCGAAATGCGGCGATATCAGCCTCGTTCAATGTCGGCGCTTGAGGATTTGCGCCGCTGGGTTCCGGCAGCGGAAACATCCACTGAATGTAGTCGTGGTTGCGCTCGAGCGCATCGTGATCTTGATCCTGGAGATCATCCAATGAACGTCCGCGATGATCGGTGCCGCGGCCATAGAACAGATCCATGATGGGGGAGGGAGTGTATTGCTGTGTCATAACACGGATTTTAGAATTCTGGACAAGCGGTGAAGCTGGCTGGCTAGGTGAGCGGAGAATAGTCCGTCGCATGCATCACGGTGCTGACCACTTTGGCCACCAGTGAGCCGTTCACTTCACTCGCCGCGCGGCCAGCCTGCCAGTCTGGATCGGCGCGAAAGTCAGCCCAGGCTTTTTCCAGCGCGGCGCGGTCGGCGAACGCCAGAACATAGACCAGATCGCCACTTTCCGGAGTGGCGGGTTCGGGCGTCCAGAATCCGACGACCTGCATGTTGTGGCGGGCAAACAAGCCCATCGTCAGATTGCGAAAACGCGCATTGAGCGCTTCCAATTTTCCCGGAAGACACCAGTAGGTTCGAAGTTCGTAAATCATGAGGTTTCCAAGTATGCCTTATGCATGGTTTTTTTTGATTCGTGGCCCATTGCGCGTGGTCGGTGGCCGTGGAACGTGGCCGTTGCCGAATTCGACCACGGCCACGTGCAACGCACAATGGCTACACCTTCTTCCTCAGCCGATGCGCCGCAAATTCGCTACACTTAACCCATGGCCAAGAAAAAAACGGGAAGCGGTTTGATCGATCTGCCGATTCGTTCGCAGCCCAAACGCTTGCGTGTCAAGTCCGCGCGCGTTTCACGCAGGCTGTTTCCGCTTCCGTTTAGCGGCCAAGTCGGGCCGGACGCAGACACCCGCCGCAACGACTGCGGTCCGGCGTGCATCCGCATGGCGCTGGATTTTTTGAACAAAGCGCCGGGGGTAACGATCGACGCGCTCGCCGCGCAAATCGACGCCGAAGACAACGGCACAAACTGGGTCGAATTGGTCACGCTGGCCCGCTCGCACGGCGCCGATGCCTATTTTGAAACGCTTGGACCGAACGAGCTGCCGGAGGCGCCGGCCATTGTGCTGATTCGTTACAACGGTTTTGCGCGCGATTCGGTGCAGGACAAAGCGTACTGGGATCTCTCAAACCGCGATCCCTCGGTGTTTCATTGGGCCTGGTGGCTGGGCAACACCCAAGTCAACGGCCAAACGGTGAGCGTGTGGAACGACCCGCTCTTCACCGGCGGCGCGGGCAAAAACGTGACACATAGCCTTGACGAGTTTCAACGCGCCTATGTGCCCTATTTCGGCACGCGCGTGGCCATCAAGTTCACCGGTATATTTAACCCGCCCTCCGCGCCGGCGCAAACGCTGTTCGTGACACCACGCGATCCGGATGGCGTCAACTTGCGCGCATCGCCCGAATATCGCGCCGACGGCGCCAACTTGCTGCGCAATATTCCCGCAGGCGCGCGCATGACCGTGCTCGAAAACGCTGATGCGGCCACCATCAAGCTCGGCGCGCCCCCGTGGACGCATTGGCTGCGCGTGCAGACGCAGGAAGGACAGATTGGATTTGTCGCGGCCTGGCTGGTAACCGCCGCTGCTGCGCCTGCCACAGCGCCACCCGCTGTGGCCTCGCTAAAGCTGGTGAGCGCCACGCGCGCCGCGGCGTTGCTAAACGCGCCTAACGGCGCCGGAGTCTGGAGCGTTGCGGATGGCGTTCCGTTGCGCGTGCTGCCCACCAATGGCGTGGACTGGCACACCAAGATTGGCAACCCGGCTGCGTGGCTGGAGGTTGAGACCTATGCGTTCAAACGCGGCTTTGTGCGTGGCGATGCCGTCGCATTGCCCGCCGCCTTGGACGCGCGGCAGGCCGTTGACGACGCCAAACTGTTTTTTGGCGACAGCGCATGGTTGTATGGCATTCACGATGACTTTGGCACTCGCCGCGCCGAGCTGTTTGGCGCGAAGAAGGGCTGGGTGCTGTTCACCGAAGATGTCGGCGGCACAGGGAGCAGCGCGTTTCAAGCTTGGGCGGCCAATCCCTCCGGTTTTGGCGTGCTGGTGCGCCTGAATAACGGCTACAACGACGGCTTTCGCGGGCCGGGCACAATTCCAGCCCCGTCCGGTTACGACGCGTTTGCTCAAAAATGCGCCAGTTGGGTGCAGCGTACACTGGCCGGCGTGAGCAACGATTTCGTGTGCACCTTCATCATTGGCAACGAGATGAACAACCCGCGCGAGTGGCCCAATCCCAATGGCGACTCAAACACGATGAATCGCGATGCGGCGATCACGCCGCAGGGGTACGCCGATTGCTTCAATCGTGTTTATCGGGCGATCAAAGCGGTGGCGCCGAATGCGCGCGTGGTGCCTGGCGCAGTCGATCCATACAACGCGCTGTATCTAGATTGCCTGGCCTATTTCACGCAGACGATGGCCGGCATCAGCGCGCTCGACGGTTTCGCCTTTCACACATATACGCACGGTTCGGAAGTTTCGCGCGTGACCAGCCTGGGCGCGTTTCAAAACGATCCATTGCGCTGGCAGTACTATGACTTCATGAGCTACACCACGCTGATGGATCACATCCCGGCCAAATGGCGCGATCTGCCGGTGTATGTCACCGAGACCGATCAAACTCCAACCGAACAAAATCCCAATGCGTGGACCGGCGGGCGCAACGGTTGGGTGCGCGCGGCCCATGAAGAGATCGCCCGTTGGAACGCGCAGCCGCTGGCGCAACAGATTCAAGCGTTGATTCTGTATCGCTGGGTGCGCGGCGGCGGCAGCGACGCGACCTACTGCCTGCAGGACAAGTCGGAGATTGTGGCCGAATTGAAAGACACCATTGCGGCAACCGATCTGCGCTGGCGCTGGGCGCCGCCGGTCACGCGCGCGCTTGCCGACCGTGCAGTGCGGGAGCCGAAATCACCGCGCAAACCGCGCCAGGTTGAGAACGCGCCGAAGCGCAAGCGCCGGCGCAAAACCGCCGTCAAGCGGCGCGGCCGTCAATGACGCCGAATCGGCCGCGCGCTGATCACGCCTGTGTTTAGGCCGATCAGGTTGAGCCCGCCGAAAAACCGAGCGTGTTCGATTTTCATGCAGCGATCCTGCACCACATCCAGCCCGGCGGCGACGGCTTTTTCGGCTGCCGCGTCGTTGATCACTGTCAACTGCAGTCACAACACTCTCGCGCCGATGGCGATGGCTTCGTCGGCGATGGGCGGAACATCCTTTGACGCCCGAAAGACATCCACCACATTGATGGGGAAATCCATCGCCGCGGCCGTCAGCGTCGGATAGCACTTGCGGCCGAGAATCGCGCTCTCGCGCGGGTTGACCGGGATCACGTTGTAGCCCTCGGCGAGCAGATAGATCGCCGCGAAATGGCTGGGGCGGTACGGATTGCTGCTCAAACCGACCATCGCGATGTTTCGATACTTGGAAAGGATTTCGAGCCGTTCGCCGGCTGAGGAGATGATCTTGGCCATTATTTTTTTGCCGGTAGTTCGCACACGATGGCGTCAATGACCAATGCCTGCACATTGAGCGCCTGGCGCGGCTTGCCTGGATTCTGTGATGCGTCCAGCGCCTGATCGAGATCCCACAGCAGATCGTCGGCGTCTTCAAGCCCGATCGACAGGCGGATCATGTTGGGCGCGATGCCGGCGCTGATCTGCTGCTCTTCGCTCAACTGCGCATGTGTGGTGCTGGCCGGATGGATCACCAGAGACTTGGCGTCGCCGACGTTGGCCACATGGCTGAACAACTGCAGGCTGGCGATGAAGTCGCGGCCGGCTTCGACGCCGCCTTTGATGCCAAACGTGAAGACCGCGCCCGCGCCTTCGGGCGTGTATTGCTGCGCCAGCGCGAAATAAGGGCTGCTTGGCAGCGATGGATAGTTGACCCATTCCACGGCGGGATGGGCGGCGAGATGCGCCGCCACCGCTTTTGCGTTGGCCACGTGTTGGCGCATGCGCACGCCGAGAGTCTCCAGACCCTGCAAAAACATGAATGAGTTGAACGGGCTGGCCGCCGGGCCGACATCACGCAAGGTCTCGACGCGCGCTTTCATGATCCAGGCAAAATCGCCAAAGGTTTCCCAGAAGCGGATGTCGTGATATGCCGCGCTGGGCTCGGTCATGGTGGGGAACTTGCCGTTGCCCCAATTGAACTTGCCGCTGTCGATGATGACGCCGCCGATGCTGGTGCCGTGACCGCCGATGAACTTGGTGGCGCTGTGGATCACAATATCCGCGCCATGCTCGATCGGCCGGCATAGATATGGCGTCGCGAAGGTGCTGTCGACGATCAGCGGCAGGCCATTGTCGTGCGCGATGGCCGATACCGCCTTCAAATCGAGCACCGCGATTTTCGGGTTGCCGATGGTTTCGCCGTAGAGCGCGCGGGTGCGCGGCGTGATGGCGCGCCGGAAATTCTCAGGCTCATCCGGATCGACAAAGACCGTGTTGACGCCCCATTTGCGCAAGGTGATGTCCATCTGCGTGTGCGAGCCGCCGTAGAGATACTTGCTCGACACGATTTCATCGCCCGGCTGCAGCAGCGTCATGAATGTGACGAACTGCGCGCTGTGGCCGCTGGCGACGGCGAGCGCGCCGATGCCGCCTTCCAGCGCCGCCATGCGTTCCTCAAAGGCTGCGGTGGTGGGGTTCATGATGCGCGTGTAGATGTTGCCGAAGCGCTGCAGCGCAAACAGCGCGGCGGCGTGATCGCCATCTTCAAACACATAGCTGGTCGTTTGGTAGATCGGCATGGCGCGCGATCCCGTGGTTGGGTCCGGGCGCTGTCCGGCGTGCGAGGAGCGGGTGTTGAACCCAAATTGTCGGTCGGCCATGGTGTGAAAAGACTAGAACTCATCCTAAAATGTGGACTCCACCTTGCTTGCACACCTTATACGTCGGCGAAAAAGGCGGGGCCCACATTTTAGGATGAGTTCTAGAGACGGGCACATTTAGGTTATGAGTTGGAGGCGGGCATGCACACGCTAGGACACGCCTAGCGCCATAGCGCGACGAACACGATGATGGCCGCAATCGCCATGATCGCGAGTGCCGCGGTTCGTAGCGCGCCCGCCAGCCAGACGCGCCGGCCATGCGCGCGGTGCGTCTGCTCGCCCTGTGCGAGCTCGCGCGTGTTG
>JANMNW010000449.1:0-6425 GCA_031368515.1 Chloroflexota bacterium | reverse complement strand
GTTAGGAAGAGACTTTAAATAGCTTTCAAATTGCTGGATCTGTTTTGAACTATATTTAATTGAGTTTTTTTCAGTGTGAGTATCCCCAGAGGAGAAAGGATGAAGATATACGGCTTCATTTTGGGGTTCCAGCGCTTGGTGCGATGGCCGAAGTGCACGCCCGTCTCGAGCAGCGACTTCATTGGGACTACTGACATATTGAGTTGTTCTCCTTGTTTGGTCTCAACAGCGTCGAGACACCCTCTGCGCGCTTTCACCGACCGCAGATCCCGCGAGGGGACAGGCTGCGAGCGCCGGCGCGCATGCGATTTGCCCGGAATCCAGGCGGCGAAGATTTTACCAGATTGAGTGCTGAGTCCCGAGTCCCAAGTCCCGAGTCCCGAGAAAAGTTGTGACAGGGCTTGACACCTGTGTCAGGCTGCGCGCATCATTCTCAGGACTCAGGACTCAGGACTCAGGACTCAGGACTCAGCACTCAGCACTCAGCACTCAGCACTGAGCACTCACTCTGCCGGTGTATCCTCGCGTCATGTTCAAATCGATCACGGACGTGTCAGAGGAGTTGTACAAACAGCAGTACATCGCCAGCGACGAAATTTCGACGGTCGTGTTCCTCGCCGAACGCATGGGCAAGCCCGTTCTCGCCGAGGGTCCGGCCGGTGTCGGCAAGACCGAGCTGGCCAAAGCCTGGGCGGCGGCCAGCGGCCGTGAATTGATTCGCCTGCAGTGTTATGAAGGGCTGGACGAATCAAAAGCGCTCTATGAATGGGAGTATTCAAAACAACTGCTCTACACCCAGCTCCTGCGAGACAAGCTGGGCGAAGCCATGGGCGGCGCAAAGAGCCTGCGTGAAGCGGCCGACCGGCTGGGCCAGGAAGAGGATGTCTTCTTCAGCAAACGCTTTTTGCTGCCGCGCCCATTGCTGCGCGCGCTGATGAACGAGCGGCCGGTGGTGCTGTTGATCGACGAGATCGATCGCGCCGACGCCGAGTTCGAAGCCTTTCTGCTCGAAATCCTGAGCGACTTTCAAGTCAGCGTGCCGGAGCTGGGCACGATCAAGGCAGTTGAGCCGCCCATGGTGGTGCTCACCAGCAACAACACCCGTGAACTCAGCGAAGCGCTCAAGCGGCGCGCGCTCTATCTTTTTGTTGATTACCCATCGTTTGAAAGCGAACTGCGCATCGTGCAAATGCGCGCGCCAAATCTGGCGCCGGCACTGGCCAAGCAATGCGTCGAGATCGTGCAAAAGCTGCGCGGCATCGATTTGAAAAAGCATCCCAGCGTGGCCGAAACGGTCGACTGGGCCAAAGCGCTGCTCGCCATCAACGCCAAGAACCTGGATGAGAAGACGCTCAACGACACCCTCTCCGTCATCCTCAAACACGAATCCGACATCCAGCGCGCGCGCCGCGCGTTGACGAGCGGCGGCAAGCCGGGCAGGGAAGTCGGAATTCGGTAAGAAGAACCGAGTCGCAGTCCCGAGTGCTAGTTAATCGGGACAGACGACTCGGGACTCATCACTCGGGACTAGCGACTCGGGACTAACCTATGGACCAACGCATCATCGAGTTTGTCGCCGCGCTGCGCTCGGCAGGCGTGCGCATCTCACTGGCTGAAAGCGCCGACGCCATGCGCGCAATTGGCACGGTCGGGATCATGGATCGCGAAACGTTCAAGACCGCGCTCAAGGCCACCATCATCAAAGAGCCGGCGGATGTGCCGTCGTTCGAACAGTTTTTTCCGATGTACTTCGGCAGCGAAGGCCCGGAGCTGCAACCGCCGCAGGGCTTGAGCAAAGAGCAGCAGGAACAGCTGCAGCGCGCCATCGACGAGCTGCGCGAGCAGCTGCGCCAGCTGATGCAGGCGCTGGCCAACGGCGAACGGCCCAGCAACGAGCAACTGGAACAGCAAGCGCGCCAGGCCGGCCTGCGACCGGGCATGCGCGGCAGCCAGCACATGCAGGACTGGATCACCCAGCGCATGCTGCGCCAGATGGGGCTGACGCCGGAACAGCTGCGCGATGCGCTCGAAGCCCTGATGAAGCAGCTGAAAGAGCAGGGCATGAGCAGCGCCGGCCGGCATGAGGTGCGCGACACGGTGCAGGGCAATGCCGACACCCTGCGCGAACAGGTGGCGCGCTTTGTCGGCAAGAATTTGCTCAACCAACCTGACGACAACCCACGACGCCAGCGGGTGGATGACTTGATGGACCGGCCGCTCTCGTCGCTCAGCGAGGCCGAAGCCGACGAGCTGCGCAATCACGTGCGCCGGCTTGTGGCGCGGCTGCGCTCGCGCGCGGCCTTGCGCATGCGCCGGGGCAAGCGCCAGAATCTGGATGTGAAGGGCACCATTCGCCACAACCAGCGCTTCATGGGCGTGCCGATTGTGCTGAAACACCGCAAGCGCCATCTCAAGCCCAACATCACCGTTATCGTCGATGTCAGCACCTCCATGCGGCCGGTGGCTGAGTTTATGCTGCGCATGGTGTACGAGTTGCAGGATCAGATCAGCAAGGCGCGCTCATTCGCGTTTATCAGCGACTTGACCGATGTGAGCATGGTGTTTGAGGAGAACCGGCCGGCCGAGGCGGTCGAAAAAGTGCTCACCTCGCTGCCGCCCGGGCACTACAACACCGATCTGGGAAACAGCGTGGCCAGCTTTTTTCAGGATCACGCCGACGCAGTCGACCGGCGCACAATCATGATCTTTGTCGGCGACGCGCGCAACAATTTCAACGATCCGCGCACCGACTTGATGCAGCAGCTGCAGCGGCGCGCCAAAAAGGTGCTCTGGTTCAACCCGGAGCCGCCCATGATGTGGGGCAGCGGCGACAGCGACATGCTGCAATACGCGCCGATCAGCACCGCCGTGCATCAAGTGGCCACGCTCAAACAGCTCGCCGACGCCATCGACGATCTGTTTAAGGTTTGATCGCATGATAATGGCGCCGCATTCATGACACAACGCAATCCCCCTCCCGCCGCAACCTCTTCGCTCAACCGCAGCGCGCTCTTGCGCGTAGGGTTGATAGGCGGGCTCGTGCTCGCCATCGCCATGGCGGCGCAACGCATCGCGGTCGATCCCGAAAGCGCCTCGCTTGGTTTGGTCCTGGTCATGGGCGGGCTGAGCATCGTGGGCTACTTTGCCGCGCGCGAAAGCGGCGCTCAAACCCGCCGCCAGGCTGCGGGCGCGGGCGCGGTCGGTGGATTATTCGCAGGGGTGCTGGTGGGGCTGGCATTTGTCGCCATGTCGCTGTTGCTGTCGTTTCAACCGGGTGAGTTTGAAGTGCTGCAGGCGCAGTTTCAATCTGGGCTGACGCCGCTGCAGCAGGCGCAAATGAAGGAGCTGGGCTGGGACGCGCGCGAGCTGGTGCGCCTGTCGCTGACGTTGGCGGTGTCGTGTTGCGGCATCGGCCTGCCCGCCACCGGCGCCTTGTTGGGCGCATTTGGCGGCGCCAACGCTGGCGCACCCAACCGTTCTGGCCGCCGCTGAGCCAGAAACAAGGCTGGCACAAATTGAACAGCGCTATATGTAACCGCGCTGAAGCGCCGCTTCGCCATAGCCTGAGCCAGGCGAGGTATCGGGCACCTCAAAGCCAAGCGTATCGGCCAGGCGCACGATCATGCAAAACGCGCCACAGATGTGAATCGCTTCCTCAATCTGCGCGTCGCTGGCCCCGGCCGCGCGCGCGGCGCTGATGTGCGCGGGCGTCAACTCATCCGGCCGCAGGGTCAACGTCTCAATGATGCCGAGCACCGCGCGCAATGACTCGGACACCGGCGCGGTGCGCCAATCGTCAAATACCGCCTGGGTCAGCGCCTCGCCGAGGGCTGCGCGCGCCATCGCGCCATGCGTGCCCGTTCAGAAAGGGCATTTGTTCAAGTGCGCCGTGTAGCCGGCGAAGAGTTCGCGCTCGCCCACGCTCCAGGCGCTTTCGCCGCGCAGCAGCTCATGGATCATGGCCGAATACGGCGCTCCGAACAACCCAGGCCGATAGTTCAGCGCCTTGACCACGTCCAATGAGACGTGCGGCGTCTCCGTATCGCGATCAACTTTTGCCAGTCGCATGGGTGTCTCCAGTCGCGGTCATGCAATCGAGACCGTGTTCGATGCGCCGCATGCCGGCGCCGGCGGCCGTGGCCACAATGGCCTCATACAAAGCGTCTTCGTCATAGCCCGCCTGCAGCAGCCGTTCGATGTCCGCGTCGACGATCTTGTAGGCGTTCTTTTCGATCTTGTCGACAAACTCAGCGAGCAGCGCCGGCACGGTGTCAAACGCCCCGCCCGGCTGGGCCGCGCGGCGGTAGATTGCCATGCGAAACTCCGGTGTCAACACGCCAGGCGTGTTGAGAACGGATTCGACCAGCATATCGCGCTGGGCGGCAAATCGGTCTTGCATGGGTTGAGTGTATCAGCGATGGGTCAATGGCAAAAACAAGCGGTTGTCAAAGTTTTCACTGACCATGGTTGTCAGGTTGGAGCCGCCGCCGATGCCGGCTGTTTCCAGCGTGTGGCGCACTGCGAACTGATATGCGCCAGTTTCAGCTGCTTGCAGCGTCACGGTCAGCCAACGCGACACACCGGGTGCCAGCGCAGGCAACGTCCAGGTCAGCGTGTCCGGCGAAAGCACCCCGCCAGCTGCGTCGAGCACTGTCATCGACGGCGGCAGCGATAGCGTGACGCCCACCGAGCCCACGATGATGGCCGAGTAGGCGTTTGCGACGCCGATGGTCAAGGTAACGGGTTCCGATATCTGCACTTGCGAAACGACCTGCGCGACGACCGCGGGCCGCCGCGCCAACGCCTCGGAATAGGCCGCGCGCGCGTCGATCATGCCGTAGCCAAACACGTTGTTGGGATGCGCGGAGCCGGCCACACCGCCACACGTCTGCGCGGACGCCAGCGGGCGGGCGCTGGCGCGCAGGATGCTCTCGGTCTCGGCCACTTCGCCGCGCAGCTCCGGCGCTGCGCCCCACAGCAACGCAGCGACACCAGCCACGTGCGGGCCGGCCATGCTGGTGCCGCTTTTCTCGCTGTAACTGCCATTCGATTCCGCCGAACGCACACCCGAGCCTGGCGCAACGACATCCGGCTTCAAGCGCCCGCTCAACGACGAGGGTCCGCGACTGCTAAAGCCGGCGATGGAGTCACTGTCAGTCGTCGCGCCAACGGAGAACGCCTGATCGAGGTTGCCAGGCGCCGAGTTGATCGTTGCGCATCCCGATCCAGAATTGCCGGCCGAGGCCACAACCATTACACCGGCATCGCGCAGCGTTTGCGTCACAGTAATCAGTGCGGTTGGGTCTTCGCATCCCACTTCCACTCCGGGCGGGTAACAGCCCCACGAGTTGTTGGTGATGTCCGCGCCGCGGGCGGGGTCGGGGTTGGCGCCGTTGACATCTGTCGGCGCCAATGCAAACTGAAAGCAGGCGGTATAGCGCGCCACGCTGCCGGTGTTCAACAGCATGTTGCGGCAGCCGATCCAGCGCGCACCCGGAGCCACGCCGATCTGATTGCCAGCGCCGTCGTCACCGACAATGGTTCCAGTTGTGTGCGTGCCATGGCCGTTGTCATCAAATGGCATCAACTGTGGCGCGCTGATGGAATGGCCGGCCGCGTCATACCAGTTGTAGTCGTGCGTGGCGGTGATGCCATCCCAGCCCCGATATTTACTTTTCAGCGCCGCATGATCCCAGCGCACGCCTGTATCCAGGTCGGCAACGACAATGCCCTGTCCGGTTTGGCTCAGCGCCCACATCTCCGGTGCGCGCACGCGCTGGACGCCCCATTCAATAGCCTGCGCGTTCAATCGGCGCGCGCGCGCCAGGGCCGGCGGGGAGCGTTTTTCCGGCACGGCCTGAACGCCGATGAAGGGTGCGTCGATGTCGATTGCAGCTACGTCCAAACGCCCGGCCAGCCACCGCACATCGGCCTGCGTGGCATTGCGCACCCACACTTGGTTGCTGATCCACAGCGATTGCGTCTGACGGCCGCGAGCGCGCAGTCCGGCCAGCAAGCCGGCTTGAGCGCGAGCGGCGTGTGCGGTGAGCGCATCAAACACAAAGCGCGTCTTGGCCAATTTTCCCGACAACCGACGTGCCGGCGACAGATCCGGATAACCGGCAGCCTGCACGATCAGATCGGCGGCGCCAGTCGCCGTTGCCGTCCATGCGCGCATGCTCGTTTTGCGCGGCGGCGCCGAGTTGGGCGGCACGGGTTGCGCCGGGGTCCATGCGCTTGTGAGCAACGCTGCCACGGCGATGGCCGCAATCGCGCGCCATCCGCTGACAGGTCGGTGTGCTGTGCGATGCATGGCCCGGATTGTAAGGGTGCGTGCTGAAGCTGACACTTCCTCTCAATATTTCGCGAAGTACCCACGTTAAGGTGGGCTCCACCTATAGTTGGGCTCCACCTCAAGGTAGGGC
>JANMNW010000440.1:0-2210 GCA_031368515.1 Chloroflexota bacterium | reverse complement strand
GGGCAGGAGCGACAAGCGCCTCAAAGACATCAGACACAACTTACTATACGCAAGTCAGGACTTGCCTGTCAATAGAGGATGCATTTTTCTAATGGGGAGCTGTACTAAGGCCGCATGATTTAGTGTGGAGTCAAACAACCCGCAGGGTTTTGTACGGTAGCCTGAATTCTCATATTCGGGCTACTGCACAAAACCCTGCGGGTTGGCGAAGCGAGCGCGGGGCTTCGCCGACCTAGGCACCCGCAACCGCGGCACGCATAACCGCGAGATCGATCTTGTTCATCTGCAGCATCGCCTGCATCGCGCGGCCGGCACGGGCGGGATCTTTGTCTCCCATCAGCGTCATCATCTCAGACGGAATGATCTGCCATGACAGGCCAAATTTGTCCTTGCACCAGCCGCAGCGGCCCGGCTCGCCGCCGTCGGCGGTCAACGCATGCCATAGCCGATCAACTTCCTCCTGACTTTCACAGTTCACAAACAGCGAAAAGGCTTCGTTTAGCTTGTAATGCGGGCCGCCGTTGAGCAGTGCCAGCCGCTGCCCTTCGAGCTCGATGGTGGCGGTGAACAGCTTGCCGTCGGGTTGACGCGACTCGTCCAGCACCTTGACGTTTTTGAACACGCGCTTGTAAAAATTGATCGCCTGTTCGGCGTCGTCGTTAAACCACAGGAAAGGGGTGATCTTGTTCATAGCAACAGGATATAGGCCGGCGGCCCGGCTGTCTTGTAAAAAACGGCGGATTCAACCGGACGCCGGCGCGCCCAGCGTGACGGACCGCGCGCGCACGATGTCGGCCGGGGTGTGGCCGATGAAATGCTTGAGCGATTTTGTCAGATGCGACTGGTCATAGTAGCCCAACTCGGCAACGGTATCGAGGATCGAAGCGCCGCCGAGCAACAATTCCTGCGCGCGCTGGGCGCGCTGCAGCTGCTGGATGTGTTTGCGCGGGAGCCCGGTGGCGCGCACAAAGCGCTCGCGCAGCGTGCGATCGGCGAGCGGGACAGGCGCGGCGTGGCGCAGCGCGGCATCGACTAACGGATCGCGCGCCAGGATGCCAGCGCGCGCCAGCCGGTCGACAAAGACATCGGCGTTCTCCAGAGTCGGGAACTGCCAGGCCGATCCGAGCAGCCAGAATTTGTCTCCCGCCGCGTCGGGAAGCGTGATCTCGCGGTCGAGCAGCTTGGAGACCGGCAGATGAGGCATAAATGTGCCGGCACGCAACTTGATCCACAACAGTTCAACGCCCTCGATATAAGCCAGCGTGGCGGTGCTGGAGAGCGGCCCGGTCAGCCGCACCGTGGTCTCGCCATTGAGCGTGACCCAGACCATGTGCCAGTGGTATTCCATGGGACGGAGGACACTGCCGGTACCAATCGTGCGCCCGTGCATATAGGACGCCACAAACGGCGAGTCCGAGGGGCGCAGCGCGACGTCGAATCCCATGTGATGTTGTTTCTACCACAGTGCGCGCATTGAGGACGCGTGAGATGACGATTTCGCGATCGCTCGTGTTGGCTGGCATGTTCATAAGCGGCTATTCGAGCCCGGCGGCACAGGCGAATGCATGGAAGTCAAGCGCTGTGCTTTGATCGTGCACGATTCGCGGCATGTCTTTCAATTGGCGCGCACATAGCGCAGGTGTGTCGCCAGCGGGTCGTGTAACACGCGGTCGACCTTGAAGCCGGGGATCGCATCGCTGACGTTCTCGAAAAGCCTTCGCCCGCCGCCAAAGATCACCGGTGCGAGCGCGATCTCGAGCTCATCGACCACACCCGCGCTTAAATACTGTTGTATGACGTCGGCGCCGCCGGCGATACGGATATCGCGATCGCCCGCCGCCGCACGCGCCTGTGCGAGCGCGCTTTCGATGCCGTCGTTGACAAAGTAAAACGTGGTTCCGCCCGGGCGCACCCAGGGCGCACGTTGCTCGTGTGTGAGCACATAGACTGCAGTGTGAAAAGGCGCCTCTTCGGGCCAGCCGCGTTCGCCGCCTTCAAACATGCGCTTGCCCATGATGTTTGCGCCGATGCGCTCGGTCGTGCGCTTGAGCATGTCGTTGACCGGACCTGTCATGCCGCCCGGACCCAGTTTGAGGTTTTCGCGAAAGTACTGCAGGTTGATAATCCAGCCCATCAGCGCGCCCCACTTTGCGGCCCAGTTCTTGTATTCGGGCTGATCCCAATGCTCAAGCGACATCCCTTCAGGCGCC
>JANMNW010000036.1:0-15358 GCA_031368515.1 Chloroflexota bacterium | reverse complement strand
CTGGGCGTCTGCACGCGCAAGTCGCTCAGCGTGATCTTGCCGTGCCCCAGAAACGGATGATCGCCCAACTGCGGTTCCAGATCGCGAATGCCTTGGATCAGCGGCAGCAGTTTGTAGACCGCGTTGTCGCCCAGATGATTGCTGGCTGCGTGTGCGCTGCGGCCCTTTGACACCACCTTCAACTCAATCCGGCCTTTGTGGCCGCGATACACGCGCATGCGGGTGGGCTCGCCGATAATCACGGCATCCGGCCGCACGTGTGGATCGACTTCGACAAATGCGTTGGGCGCAATACCGTCGCACCATTCCTCCATGTTGCCAAAGTAGTAGGCAGTCCAGCCGTCAAGCCAGCCCAGATCGCGCGCCAGCGCCAGGCCATGAACCATGCCAGGCGTGCTGTTTTTTTCATCGCAGGCGCCGCGGGCAAACAACACGCCGTCGACTACTTTGCCGACAAAAGGGTCGAAATCCCACTGCGAAGGATCGCCGATGCCCACCGTGTCGATGTGCGAGTCAAACACGATCGTGCGTGAGCCGGAGCCAATGCGGCCCAGCGTGTTGCCCATCTTGTCAAAACGCACTTCGTCGTAGCCGAGCGAGCGCATCTCAGCCTGGATGTGCTCACCCACCGGACCGATGTTTGAGTTCATGCTCGGAATGGCGCATATCTCGCGCATGAACGAAATGATGCGTTCGCGCCGGCTGAAAACTTGCGCTTGAAGAGTGCGGATGGCGTCGATGGAAGGTTGATGAGGCATAACGATTGAGGTGTGCGCGTCGCATGCGGCGCGCACACCCGCTATTGCTGGGCAAAGGCGTCGATCATTTCGTATGCGTCGCCCATAGGATACAAGATCGGGCAAGTGCAGCCGCGTTTGACATACTCGGCCACCTTGGCGCGCGCCTCGTCCGGCGTGCCAGTCGCGCTGATTTTGAGGACAAACTCGTCCGGGATGTATTGCATTGCGCTGGCGACCTGATCTTTGGTTGCCGGCCAACCCACGATGCTTTGCACTTTTTTGATCGTGGCATCGTCCACGCCGGACGCCTTGGCGATATGCGGCTGCTGCGCCACATACTGCGTGAGCAGCCATTTGGCGTCGTGAATGGCCTTGGCCCGGTCCTTGTTGACGCTGCACACCACAAGCTGCGGCCGGTCGATATCCGCCACCGTGCGCCCGCGCTTGCGCGCGCCGCGATCGAGCAGCTCGAGAGCTTTGTCGTTGTACTCCGGCGGCACGCAATAGTTGAGCACGCAGCCGTCCGAGATTTCGCCGGTCAACTCCATCATCATGTCGCCTGTGGCGCCGATCATGATGGGCACATTGCGCGGTTCGGTGCGGCCATGCACCACATCCAGCTGAATGCCGGAGACTTTATGAAACTCGCCGACAAAAGTGACCGTTTCCATGGCAAGCAACCTGCGCAGGACTTCCACCGTCTCGCGCATCGCCAAAAGCGGCTTGCGCCGATCGATTCCCACATTCTTGGCCAGCGGGTCCCACCAGGCGCCAATGCCGCAGATGATGCGGTCCGGCGCCAAATCGTCGAGCGTGAGGAACGTGGCGGCGAGCAAGCCGATGTTGCGCGTCCAGTTGTTGATCACGCCGCTGCCAATTTTGATGCGCTTTGTGCTTGCGGCAAATGCCGCCATCGGCACGATGGCGTCGCGCACCAAGCGGCTTTCAGCCTGCCATACTGCTTCAAAGCCCTTTTCCTCGGCATACTGGGCATATTTGATGCCGTCGCGCAGCGAATGACGATCCTGCAAATACAAAGCGACACGTTGAGTCATAGTAGCTCCCTAGAGGCCTGTAATTTTGATTCCCGAGTTTTTGACTTTGTGCCGGATGTTCAGGCCAATCAACACCGACGTCAGCCCCTCGACAACCACCGCGTTGGCCAACGGTCCGGCGTCCAGAGCCTTCATCCCGGCGTCGGCCGCAAGTTGTATCACCTGAGACTTGGCCTCTTTGTCATCGCCGCACACCAGCACATCGCAATCGATCGGATGATCAGGGTCCTGCAAATGCTCCGCGCCGATGTTTTGAAATGCAGTCACCACTTTCACGCCTTCGCCGAGAATCAGCTGCGCCTCCTGGCTTGCGCTGCCAGCCGGCGGCATTTGCACGCGTGTGACCTTGGGCGGCACCAGCGGCACCGTCACGTCGATGAATACTTTGCCTTGCACCGCGCTTTTGATGCTTTCGAGCGTGGCCGCATGCGCGCTGTACGGAATCGTCAGGCACACAATGCCGGCCGCCGTCGCGGCATCGACATTCGCCGCGCCGCTCACAGACTGCACGCCAAGCCGCGCATTGATCTCTGCGGCCGCTGTTTGCGCCCTGGCCGCATCGCGCGATCCAATCACAACCGCATGGCCGGCGCGCGCCCAGCGCAGCGCCAATCCATAGCCCTCGTGTCCTGTGCCACCTAACACTGCAATCGTCGTCACAAATCGTCTCCGTTGCAAACGCCAAGCCGCACGGCTCAGCTCAGATAGCGCTTCCAGGTCTTGGCCGCAACTGCGCGGCTGCGCGCCGCAATGGCCCGTTCATCGAGAAACAGCAGTTCGCGATCACGCATCAGCACCTTGCCCGCGCACATAGTCATCGTCACCGCGCTCGCTTCAAAGCCAAACAATATGTGCCAGGGCATATTGCCTGCCGTCAAGGGTGTAATCGGGTGATAGTCAACCAGAATGATATCCGCAAACGCGCCGGGCTCAAGCACGCCCACCGGCGCCTGCGGAAAGAACATGCCAGCCAGTGCGGCGTTGTTGTGCACGGCCATTTGCACCACGGTGCCGCCGCCGCCCCGGCGCGGATCACGATGGGCGGCCTTGTGATAGAGGTATGCGGCCTTCCATTCGTCCCACATCGCATTCGAAAATCCGTCGTTGCCCAAACACACAGGAATGCCTATGCGAAGCAGGCTTTCGATGTCCGCCGCGCCGACAGCGTTGTTCATGTTGCTGCGCGGCTGATGCGTCACCCAGGTGCCAGTCGACTTCAACAAGCTGGCCTCGGCTGCATCGATATGCACACAATGCGCCGCAATGCTGCGTGACCCCAGAATCCCGTGCTTGTAAAGCCGGTCGACCACGCGCAACCCATGACGATTCACGCTGTCATACTCGTCAGCTTCGTGTTCAGCCACATGAATGTGATATCCGCCGTCGTGCGCGCCGCGGCAGGCCTCAAGCGTTTTATCGGACAAGGACAGCGACGCATGCAGGCCAAACGATCCCGCCAGCTGGCGCGACCCGCCCGCCGCGGCCTTGCGCGCAAAACGCACGTTTTCGCGAATGCCCGCCTTCGATTTCGCCGCCCCATCGCGATCGCTGACTTCGTAGCATAAGCTCGCCCGCAGCCCGGCTTGCTGCACCGCCTCGGCGATCACATCCAGTGAGCCATCGATCGCATTCGGCGACGCATGATGATCGATCAGCGTCGTAGTGCCGTGCTTCACGGCGTCGACCAAGCACACCAGTGCGCTATAGCGCACGGCCTCTTCGTCCAACGCCTTGTCAAGCTTCCACCACAGCCGCTCAAGAATTTCGGGAAAGTCCTTTGGCGAGTCGCCGGGAATGGCCATGCCGCGCGCAAACGCGCCATAAAAATGTGTGTGCGCGCAAATGTTGCCGGGCATGATGTATTGCCCTTTGGCATCCAGCCGCTCTTCGCCCGAAAAATGCTTCTCCAGCGCCGCCGTTCGGCCGATATCGGTGATGACATCGCCACTCACACGCACCGCGTGATCCGCCAAAACGCGCGGTTCAGCGCCCCAGGTGACAACCGTTCCATTAGTGATCAACATGCTGTTGTAGTTTTCCGCAACGCAATCGGCTCAGTTCCACTCGAATCCTATAGCGTTGCGAGTCTCACACGCACTGGCGCAGGTGTCAAGCACAGGGCGGCGCCGATTGCCCAGCACAGGCTCGTATAATCACGCGACCGCGTTCGCGCGACGCCCGTCAAATGTCGACCACCACTTCCACGCGCCTGGCCGGCGCCGCCGGCGCAAGCGGCGCCGCATTGCTCAGTGGCGTCATTGCCGTTTTGACCTTGACTCAAAACGCCCACATGACCAGCCTAGGCTGGCACCCGCTCACCGCGCCCACGATGGACTGGCCCAGCGGTCTCGCGCTGGGGCCGTTCGGCGCAATCATGACCACCACTTTCGTCATCAGCGGCGCTATGCTGGTGCTCTTTGCGCACGGGCTTGGCGCTTGGCTGCCCAGTTCTGTGGCGCGATTTGGCTTCACCCTGGCCGGCATCGGCATGGCCGCGCTCGCGTTCGAGACCGATCCGACCTTGACGACCAAAGTCGCCACGTGGCACGGACGTCTGCACGATATCGCCTACATGGTCCTCGGCGCCGGTCTGGCGCTGGGCCTCGCCGTCAGCGCGATCGTTCTGACCCGAACACAAGCAGCCCTGGCGGCGCTCAGCGCGCTTACAGTGGTGATGGCGGTTCTTGGCTTCGCCGTCAAGGGCCTTCTGTTCTATGGAATGTATGCCACGGTAATGGCATGGATCCTGATCATCGGCCTGAGCATGCGCAGATCACAGCAATGAAAACGCCAATCCGGGTCGCGGGCGCATTCGCGCTCCTTGCGCTCAGCGCCTGTCAGCCGCCGCCGTCAGCACCGACCCCCCGCGCTGTTGCAACGACAGCCGTCGCGGCAACAGCGCCCGCGCCCAGCGCTACACCGCCGCCCGCAACCCGTTCGCCAGTCGCACTGCCACCCATACCCAGCGCCACGCCTGCGCCAACGCTCAGCCCCACCCGCGATGTCATCACCTACACATACCGCATTGTTAACAGCTATCCGCACGACCCGCAAGCATTTACGCAGGGCCTGATCGCGGAAGGCAACACGTTGTACGAAAGCACCGGGCTCCTCGGGCGCTCGTCGCTGCGCGAAGTCGATCTGCTGACAGGCAACGCCAGGCGACTGCAGCCGGTCGACCCGCTGCATTTCGCCGAAGGACTTGCGCGCATCGGCGAGCGCTTGTATCAGCTCACCTGGCAGAATCATGTCGGAAACGTCTATGATCGCGCCACGTTTGCGCTTCAGCGCACGTGGCAGTATCCCGGCGAAGGCTGGGGATTGACATACGACGGCGCCCATCTCGTCATGAGCGACGGCACACCCATCATCCGGTTTCTTGACCCGGAGAGCCTGGCCCCGGTGCGCGAAATAACCGTGACCTATTTCGGCCAGCCGCAAGCGATGCTGAACGAACTCGAAATGATCGACGGCGTGATCCATGCAAACATCTGGCAGACCGACCGCATTGTGCAGATCGATCCGCGCGATGGGCGCATCATCGGCGTGATCGACCTCACCGGCCTGCTGGGTCCGGAAGACCGCGCCGTGCCGGTGGATGTGCTAAACGGCATCGCCTATGACGGCGCCGGGAAGCGCCTGTTTGTCACAGGCAAGTTATGGCCCAAATTGTTTGAAATCGAAATGGTGCCGGCCCAATGACCCGGCGGGCTATGATGTCAGCGCGGCTGTTTTCTGGCCACATACACCACGCAATTTGGCACATCGCCCGAGGTCGCGCTTGTAGCGGTCCAACCTGTCCGCTTTAACGCGGCGCCAAAGTAATCGGGCTCGAACCCTAGTTCAAACCAGCCAAACTTGCGAATAGACCAGACCGACATGCCATCGATGCGAATTCCCCACGGCATGGTCATGGGTCCAATGGGTTCAGCGCCAAACACAACCACGCCGTCGTCCGCCACCAGGTCGTGCAATTGCCCCAGCATCCGCAAGTGGTCGGCGCAGTGGTGAAAGCACTCAAAAAACAGCACCGCGTCGAAACGGCGCTCATCCCGGTACTCAAGCATGTCGCGCTGGATCGTTTCAACATGCGCGCCAATTTGAGCAGCGCGGCGTTGAATGAGCTCAAGATAGTCGGCGAACACATCGACGGCCGTCACCTTGAACCCGGCCTGAGCCAGATGCAGCGTCGTGTTCCCCCAGCCCGGGCCAAACTCAAGCACCGATGTGCCGGGTTTCAGCCCGAGCGCCCGCAAGACGAACCCCTGCATGATCAGCTGCTCGCCAATCGTGTGCGTGCTTTGCGTGCCATAGGGAAATGGTTGACGCAGCACGTCGTCAACCTGAATTGGCATCGCCTCATCACGCGCGGCGTCGTAATGCTCACGTCCGGAGATATGCCGATAGATCTCAAATTGCGCTTGACGATAGGCTTCCGAAAATGGGTCCGCCGGCAGCGCCCGCTGGTATTCATAGCGAAACGATGCGAGCACCTGGCGCAACGCGTCATCCGACACAGCCCCGGCCTCATCCGCGCAGCGGATGGCCTCATCGAGCTCAGTCTGATTGCGAACCACCGGACGCGGCATGCGCACGCCTGCAATCTTGCCCGGTTGCAGCGGCGGACCAAATCGGCGCACCAGGTGACGGATTACCGCACGGGAAACAACCGGAGGCAGAACATCAAGCCCGATGCGTCGCAACCGGGCAAAGGTACGCGAGGTGATTATGCTCACGTCAGGCAGTATCCTTTCGCCAGCTCTGAATACTGCGCAACCTGAGAACGCACCCACGCATCGTCGCGGCCCAATTCGTCAGCCAGCACGCGCGCCACGGCCGGCGCAGCCGCGGCGCTTGCGCGAGCATTCAGCAGCAAGGCGCGCGTCCGGCGCGCCAGCACGTCCTCCACTGTGCGAGCCATCTCATAGCGCGCGGCCCACGCCGCCTCGCCAAGCACATACGGCAGATTCGCGTGCATCGGCGCGCGCCAGGTTTCGCGCTCGGCGCACAACGCCTGCACCGCGCCTGCGTCAGACCCATAAACGCGCCAGGTGTCGTCCGGGGCCGATTGCGTTGCGCCGCGCAGCGGAAGCGCTCGCGTTTTGCAAGCGCGCGGCTCCAAGCCGGCGACGGCAACCACCCGGTTGATCACATCCTCGCCCATGTGCCGGTAGGTCGTCCACTTGCCGCCGGTGATGGTCACCAGCCCGGAAGTCGAAACCATCACCGTGTGATCACGCGAGAGTGACTTGGTACTTTGGCCGTCACCCGCCTTGACCAGCGGCCGCAAACCGGCGTAGATGCAAAGCACATCCTGCGCGCGCACAGTGCGGCTGAGATAGCGTGAAGCATGGCTGAGCAAAAACGCCACCTCCTGCTGCAGCGCGCGCGGCTCGGCCAACTTTTCCGGAACCGGGGTGTCGGTCGTGCCCACAACCACGCGCTCGTGCCACGGCACCGCAAACAGCACCCGGCCGTCATCCGTCTTTGGAATCATGATGGCGTGGTTGCCGGGCAAAAACGACTTGTCCAGCACGATGTGCACGCCCTGGCTTGGCGCCACAACACTGCGCGCGGTTGGCTCATCCATTTGGCGAACCGCATCGACAAACACGCCGGTGGCATTGATCACGCCGCTGGCGCGCACTTCAAATTCATCGCCGCTTTCGCGATCGACACATGCGACGCCTGATACTTTGCCGCCTGACTTGAGCACCGCCGCGACCCTGGCATAGTTCACAGCAACGCCGCCCAAGTCTTGAAATGTGCGCAACAGCGTGACAGCCATGCGCGCGTCGTCAAACTGACCGTCAAAGTAAACCACCCCGCCCTTCAGGCCTTCGGCGCGCAGTGTAGGCGCGAGGCGTAGCGCTTCCGACCGGCCAATCAGGCGTGAAAATCCGAAGCCGAGCTTGCCAGCCAGCAGGCTGTACAGCAACAGGCCGGCACCATAGAAAGGCTGGTCGATCCAGCGATAGGCCGGAACTACCAGCGGAAGCACCGAGCACAAGTGCGGCGCATTCTGCCGCAATAATCCGCGCTCGCGCAGCGCCTCAAACACCAACGATACATTGCCTTGCGCCAGATAGCGCACGCCGCCGTGCACCAGCTTGGTGCTGCGGCTGGAGGTGCCCTTGGCAAAGTCCTCCGCCTCCAGCAAAAGCGTCTTATAACCGCGCGCCGCAGCGTCCACCGCGGCGCCAAGGCCCGTTGCGCCGCCGCCAACAATCACAATATCCCAGGCCCCTTCGGCGCGCGCCCGCGCCAGCTGCGCCTCGCGCCGCACGTCGATAGCGCCCGCGCCCGGCGCCGAAAGATCATTCATCTTGGCGCAGTATCGCACTGATTTCAAGTCAGCCTCACATCAGGCTGCCGTCACTGCTCCTCCCGATTGTGATCTATCATCGACCCGTCAAAAAGGAGTCAACATGAATCGCAATCGGGTGTGGTTTTTCGTGATTATTGCGGTGGCGCTATTGGTCGTGGTGCTGGCGCTGGCCCTCCGCGGCATCAGCAATGTCATCAATTTGAGCTCGCCAACGATCAGCAAACCGTCGAACGCCATCGAGGTGCAGCTGATTTACGCGCCGGAGGAGGAGCTGTATATCACGCAGGCGATCACCGATTTCAACCGCGGCATGTCGCGCGGCATCAACCCCATCACAGGCAAGGAGCTGGCCCGCAACGAAAAACCGGTCTGGATCACCGGCAAAAGCGCTTCTTCCGGCACCGCAGCGCAGGGCATCATCAATGCCGTGATTGCGCCCAACAACAGCAATGTCGAACGGCCGGTCATTTACTCCCCGAGTGTGCGCCACTGGCTTGCGCTGGTCAACTTTCAAACCGGCCAGCCCATTTTCGATGTGAATGGCGCGCCAGCCACCGCCAATGCACCGGTGGTGATCGCCATTTGGGAATCACGCCTGAACGCGCTTAAGGCAAAACACCCTGGAGCGGAAATCGGCTGGCAGGAGCTCTTCGGGGTGTTTAACGCGCCCAAGGGCTGGCAGGACTACGGTCTAGCAGGCCGTCCCAGTGTTTATTATGGCCACACGGATCCGCTGGTGTCCTCCACGGCGCTTTCCACGCTGATCGGCGAGTTCTACGCGGGCGCGCGCTACGGCGCCGGCGTTGCGGTTGGCAACAAACTCACCCTGCAAGATGTGAACAACCCCAAGGTGCAGGAAGAGGTGCGCAAGATCGAAAACCTGATCAAGCACTACTCCGCGCGCACCACGGAATTCAAAGAATACATTGCCCAGGGGCCGGACTATCTCGATTTTGTGGCGCTTGAAGAAAACGATCTGATCTACATCAATCAGGGCAAGACGCAATACAAACCGCCGGAAAAACTAGTGGCCTTGTATCCAAAAGAAGGCACGTTCATTCACGATCACCCGTTCGCGATCCCGAATACGCAATGGGTCAGCGATGAGCAGCGGGCCGGCGCCAAGCTGTTTACCGAATTCGTGCTGACCGAAGCGGTGCAGAAACGCGTTCTGGAAAGCGGCTTTCGGCCGGCCAACAAGGCCGTGCCAATCGGCTATCCAATCGCCGCCGAACTCGGCGTCAATCCGGCCGACCCGGCCGTGTTGCCGGTGCCAGAGCCCGGCACGATCGCCGCCGTTCAACAATCCTGGCAGCTTGTCAAGAAGCAAGCGGATATCGTCATTCTGGTCGACACATCCGGCTCGATGCGAAAGGACGCGAAAATAGACAATGCCCGTGAAGCCATCAAGGGTTTTCTGGAGGATCAGTCTGGCGCCAACAACATCGGCCTGGTGCGCTTTAGCACCGATGTGGAAACGCTGGTGCCCCTGGCGGGTTTCGAAACCAACCGCTCAACCATCATCAGCCAGGTTGACACTTTGCAGGCTCGCGGTGACACGTCGCTCTATGATGCATTGATCACCACCATCGACGAATTCGCCAAAGCTTCAGACAACTCGCGCATCCGGGCGATCATCGTCCTGTCGGATGGGCAAGACACGTCCAGCGCTGCGCGGGTCAACGATGTGGTGCGCCGCCTGCAAGAGGTGCGCAACAGCAAGTCGCCCATTCTGGTCATTCCGATCGCCTATGGGGGCGACGCCGATATCAACGCCCTCAACTCAATCGCTCGCGCATCCGACACCAAAGTGCAATCCGGCGATGAGAAAAACATCAAGAGCCTGCTCGATGTGATCAGCTCATACTTTTAGTCGCATGCGCCGGTTGCTCGCTTTACTGCGCAGAGACGGCCCGGCTGCAGTCGCGATCGCGGCTGCGGCCGGCCTGTGCATGCATGGATGGCCAAAAATTTTCCGGATTCCGAAGCGCTTGATGCTGTGGACAGGCTTGGCGTAACGCTCTTTGCCATAAACCGCAAAGCTATTGACGACGAAGCTGCTCGCGCGCCTTGGAATGGCGGATTGAGGCGACCGGGTGGCTCATATCCATATTGCAAGCGGCGCAGCACATTGCGTATGCGATGATCCCTTCACTATCCAAAGCAAGGCCTTGAATTTTTTACCATGAACACACCAGCGGCACACATGCTTTTGAACTTTTCAGGCAAATGCGTCCTGATCAGCGGCGCGGGCGGCGGCATTGGGCGAGGCATTGCATTGCGCTTTGCGGAAGCCGGAGCAAACGTGGTCGTCCACTGCCACACGCGTGCTGAAGATTGCCAGCAGACAATGGAACAGATCGCTCGTCTAGGCGTTGCCGGTGGCGCAGTAATGGTGCAAGCCGATCTCACTCAGCCGGATGGCGCGGCCAGGCTCGTCGCCGCAGGCATGAGTGGTTTTGGGCGTGTCGACGCCCTCGTCAACAACGCCGGCGCCTATCCACTTGACAGCTTGATCGAGATGGACATTGCGCGATGGAGGGCCGTTGTGGACGCGAACCTCGCAAGCGCAATGCTCGCCACACAGGCCTTCGCGCGTTACGCAACGCCGCAGTCGGCGATCGTAAACATCACCTCGATAGAGGCTTTTCACCCAGCTCCGGCCCACAGCCACTACGGCGCGGCAAAAGCCGCCTTGGAGATGTTCACGAGGTCGTCGGCGCTTGAGCTTGCGCCGCGCGGCATTCGCGTCAACGCCGTGGCGCCTGGCTTGATCTGGCGCGAGGGTATCGATGCAGCGTGGCCCGACGGCGTGCAACGCTGGCGCGCCAAAGCGCCCCTCGGACGGCTCGGCCAAGCAGACGATGTTGCGGACGCCTGCCTCTTTCTCGCCTCGCCGGCGGCGCGCTGGATCACCGGCGCCAGCTTGACTGTTGATGGCGGCATGCGCGCCAGTCCGCTGTTCTAGCTAGAAATCGCTGCGCACCACGCCTGCCGTGACGCTCATGCGCTTGGCCTCGCGCACAAACGCCTCGTCATATCGCTGAATGTCGGTGGTGGTGATGATCGTCTGTTGTGACCGGCCGATGCGCGCCAGCAAGCAACGGCGCCGATGCGGATCCAGCTCGGCCAGCACTTCGTCAAGAAGCAGCACCGGCTCTTCGTTCACGCATTGGCGCATCCACTCCACCTGGGCCAGCTTGAGTGCCAGCACTGCGGTGCGCTGTTGCCCGCGCGAGCCGTAGTCGCCCAAGTCCATGCCGTTGGCGACAAAGCGAAACTCGTCGCGGTGCGGCCCAATCAACGTTTGCCCGCGAGCCAGCTCCTCTGCCCGCCTTTCGGCCAAGGCCAACATATAGGCGCGTTCAATGTCGCCTGTGCTCATGCCGGCGGGCGGCCGCGACGCGTCCAGCGCAATTTGATACGCGTCCGACGCCGGCGGACGAGCCGGATCGAAGTTGGGCTGATAGGTGATCTGCAAAAATTCAAGTGAGTTGGATAGTTCGCGATGAATGGGCGCCGCGCGTTCGGTCAGTTCGCCCAATGCCTTGCGGCGCGCAAGCGCCAGTTGCACACCCGCCGGCGCGAGCTGCTCGTCCCAGATCAACAGCTCGTCGGGGTCAATCCGGCGCTCCTGTGACTGACGCAGCAGCGCATTGCGTTGCGCAAGCGCCTTCTCGTAGCGATCGAGCGCCCGAACGTATTCGGCATCCACCTGCCCAAGCGCATCGTCCAAAAACGCGCGGCGCAGGGCCGGGGCGCCCGACACCAGATCAACATCGTGCGGCAAAAACAGCACGACCGACAGCTGCCCAACCAAATCCGCGCCGCGGCGTGGCGCCCGGTCCACCCGAAAGTCTTTGCGCAGCCGTCCGCCTTCGCCTTTTTGCAGCACCATCTCCAGCGTGTGCGCGCCGTCGTTGCGCTGCACCGATGCGCGCATTTCGGCCGACGGAAACGGGCCGTCTTCTTCGGCGCCCCAGCGGATGATTTGCCGGTCGGCGGATGCGTGCGGCGAATGCGCCGTGGCCAAAAAGTAGATCGCCTCCAACAGCGACGTCTTGCCCTGGGCATTGTCACCCTGCACCACAATCAACCCGCGCGGCAGATCGGTCTCCAGCCGTGCATACAGCCTGAAATTTGTGAGGGAGAGGTGGGTGACGTACATGGCGGTTTACACAAATTCGACGCGCGTGCGGGCGCCGGGCCTGGCCATGGGCTGCTCCAAACGCAGAGCGCAACCTGCTGTGACGTCCACTGCCGTTATCTGGCCTTCGATCCGGACCGGATAACGCCCGGGCGGCGGCGGCCAGCACTGCTTGTCGAGGCAGATCTCCGCCGAATTCTGCGCCACACCGCTCAAGTGATAGGGCCGTCCCAGGCATTGCGCCGCTTCGCGCAAATCGCCGCGGGCCACCGCTTCGCGAATACGGCTGCTTGATATCGGCCGATCGCCCAGCGACAATTGCGGCATCACATGCACATCAAACCCGCGCAGGCGCCCGCGTTCAGCCAGAAACGCCGCATCGCCTTGCCGGCGATGACCCAGGGCGAAATCCGGCCCAAGCCAAAGCCCGCGCATCGCAAAAGCCTTGAGCATGAGGTCGACAAAGGCGTCGGCGCTGGTGTTCAGCGTGGCTTGATCAAACGGATGCACCAGCATGACGTCGACGCCAAGCGCCGCGATCAGTTCGGCTTTCTCATCCTGCGTGGTCAGATAGCGTCCGGGCACGCCGCTCAGCAGCACGCGGGGATGCGGAAAGAAAGTGATCAGCACCGCTTGTGCCGAACGTCCCCGCGCATCGCCAACCGCCGCGCGGATAAGCTGTTGATGGCCCAAGTGGATGCCGTCAAACGTGCCGACGCAGCATACCGACGCGTCGATGGCCTGCGTGGCGTTAAAGGACTCAAGGATCAACATGACCGGGCTGGGCGAACACCTTCGACGGCTTGAGCCGACCGTCTTCGATCGACGCAATCGCAATGAATCGTCCGCGAGCATCATACACGCGCGCCCACTCGCTACGCAACTCATGCGGCGTCACGACGGTCTGCCCGAGCATCAACCGGCGCGAATCGGGATCGTCTAGCAGCACTTTTTCAAAATGTTCGACCGCGCGGTCGATGGGCAGCAAAAATGAAGCGCGCGATGCAGCATCGGCCGCATCCAGCTGCTCGAGTGTCCTCGCCTGCGCCAAGGGAAATGCGCCGATGGAGGTGCGGCGAAGGGCGGTTAAATGAGCGCCGCAGCCGATCTGGCGGCCAATGTCGCGCGCCAGCGAACGAATATAGGTGCCACTGCCACAATGCACATCAGCCTGCAAGACATCGGCGCCCACCAGGCGCAGCACAATCGAATGTACCGTCACCACGCGGGAGGCCAACTCAACCGTCTCGCCCTGCCGGGCCAAAGCATAGGCTCGCTGCCCGTCCTTCTTGATGGCGCTGAACTGTGGCGGCACCTGTTGGATATCGCCCGTAAATTGCGCTTGCAAGTCTGTCAAAAGCTCGGGCCGGAGTGCTGGCACTGGAGCCGTCGCGGTCACTTCGCCCTCAGCGTCGTCGGTGTTCGTGCTTTCACCCAGCTTGATCTCGGCCAGATAATGCTTTTCCTGGCCGAGCAGAAACTCGCTCATCCGTGTGCCGTTGTTGACGCACAAAATCAGCAGGCCGGTGGCCATTGGATCCAGTGTTCCGGCATGTCCCACACGCCGGGTGCCATACCAGCGCCGCGCCCGCGCGACCACATCGTGCGACGTTAGTCCACGAGGCTTGTCGATGAGCAGCAGTCCGTCCACAGCTTAGCGCTTTGCGGCTGCTTCCCGAAGCAGAGGCAGCACACGGTTGACCGCATCGCGCATTGGGCCCGGCAAGGTGCAACCGGATGCCGCAGGATGCCCCCCGCCGCCCAGTGTGAGCGCCACTTGTGACACATCAAAACCAGGCGATGCCCGAAATCCGACCTCAATTTCGCCGCTCTGCAGCTCCACAAACACGGCTGCGATATCGACCTCGTTGGCCGTAATCAAGGTTCCAACCAGACCGCCATCTCCGCGATCCTCTTTTACGCCGGCCTCTTTGCGCAACTTGCGGGTGAGCGCGGCATAGGCCACGCGGCCGTCAAGTTGGGTATTGACCACCCCCACCCCTTGCAGCCGAATCTGGTCCCACGAACGCATGACCAGCGCTTTGCGGGTGATTTCCATCAGCGGCGCGCCGCAGCGCATCAACTCCATGGCCGACGAGAGGGTGTCGGGCGTAGTGTTGGAGGTGCGAAACGCCAGCGTGTCCGTCAAAATGCCGGTCAGCAGCGCAGCCGCAATCTCAGGCGTAAGCGGGATGGCCATTTGCTTGACCAGCCGAAGCACCATCTCGGCTGTCGAGGCCAGCGTAGTGTCAACAACATTGACGGTGCCAAAAAACGAATTGGTGATGTGGTGGTCAAAAACCACCATCGGCAGCGCGCCCATGGTGGCAGGCGAGTAAGCCGCGCCAAGGCGCTGCAAGTCGCTCGAATCCAGCGACACCACCAAGTCAAAGTCCCCTTCTGGGCGCTGACGCACGTCACGCAAGCCGGAAAGAAAATCGAAGCGCGGGTGAGGCGGATCCTGCACCACGGGTTGAACATACTTGCCGATGGCGCGCATCGCATGCGTAAATCCAAGCAGGCTGCCCAGCGCGTCGCCGTCAGGCGACACGTGGGTGGTCGCCATAATGCGCTTGGACGCTCGCAGCACGCGCTCCGCCTCAGCCCAGTCGGCGGCGGACGATTTCAGCATCTGATGGGTCATGGCTCAGGCTTTGGCCGGCTTTCATCCTCGGCCTTAATCTGGTCAAGCAAAACGGACATGCGGTCGTCAAATTCGAGCCCCTGATCGTATCGAAAGTGCACATGCGGCGTATGTCGCGTGCGAAGGCGCTTGGCCACCTCACGGTTCACCCACCCTGTGGCGCTGCGCAATCCTTGCGCCACTTCGGCTTTCTTCTCGTCGTCGCCGATGACGCTATAACGCACAACCGCGTGCCGCGTGTCTTGTGACACGGCGACATCCAGGATCGTCACACCGCTCACACGCGGGTCATTGATTTCGCGCTCGATCAAGTCGCACACGATTTTTCGCACCAGATCGTTGATGCGGCGTTCATACTGTTTGCTCATGCTTTCTTCGGAGTCCCGAGTCGTCAGTCCCGAGTCCCGGGTATATGAGTTCAATGGGAGAGTGCTTATTTCACTC
>JANMNW010000332.1:0-10325 GCA_031368515.1 Chloroflexota bacterium | reverse complement strand
GACTTTTCCAGCACCAGCCGCGCAAATGCATCGGTGGTGTCGCGCAATGGCAGCAACGCCGGGTGCGCGACGCGCACCTTGTCAGGCGATGGGTTGTAATAGCGCAGCACATCCTCGCGCGTCGATTCGGAATCGACAACGACGGTGTGCGCGCCATGCACCGATAGCCGCGTGCCCCAATCCAATAACTGGCGTTGCCGAAACGGGTGCGCGGTGGGGAATCGCTTAAAGCCGCAATCGTGCACGGTGACGACCGTCCGCACGCGCGCGCGCTGGCCCGCGGAGAGCATCGAAACCGGCAGCGTGTGCGCCGGCACAAACAACGCGTCGGGCGGGCTGGCGCGCAACTCGCCCGCCAAACCCACGTGCGTCCACAAACGCGGCTGATGGATGTGGACGACCGTAACGTGGGATGCAGCCGCCAGTGCGGCATCGCGACTCTCGAGCGGTTGGCGCACATACAACCGGATGGCATGCTGGGTGCCAGCCTGAATCATCGCGGCCGTGATCGCCCGAGAATAGCGTTCGGTCCCGGTCAGGGTTTGAGCGTTCAATCGACTCGCGTCGATGCCGATGATCACGTGTGTGATTCTAGAGCCTATCTTGGCCATCTGCGCCAGTGCGCCTTGTGCTAATATCAATGCGCATGCTGGCAAAGACCATTCCAGATATCGTCGTCGCACGGTTGCCTCTGTATTTGCGAGCGCTGTCCGACATGGAAATCCAAAACGTCCGGTATACCTCGTCGCAGGCGCTTGGCGCGTGCCTGGGGATCAGCTCAGCGCAAATTCGCAAGGACCTGTCGCATTTTGGCGAGTTTGGCAAACAGGGCACCGGCTATAGCGTCGAAGAGCTTCAGACACGCCTGCGCCAGATCCTGCGCATCGACAAGGAATGGCCAGTAGTGATCATCGGCGCCGGACAGATTGGGCGCGCGCTGGCCGCCTATCCAGGCTTTGCCCATCGCGGCTTTTTAGTGTGCGGCATATTTGACAGCGATGCGGCTCGCATCGGCGACCGAGTCGGCTCGCAACAGGTGCGGCACGTTGATGCATTGGCCGAGGTGATACGCTCCGCAAAAGTGCGTATTGCCATGATCGCCGTACCGGCGCAATCGGCGCAGGCCGTCGCCGACCAGCTTGTGAGTTATGGCATTGTTGCATTGCTCAACTACGCGCCCATAACGCTAAATGTTCCCGCATCCGTGCGTGTTGAAAATATCGACCCGGTGCTGCATTTGCAGCATATGACATACTATCTGGATTGATATCGCAATAAGCGCTATGGCATTCGCCTGCGAGTCGAAATCTATTAAAGCCCAATCCGACGTTCATGCGTCGTGTAATGCACGCGTAATTGACAACACACACAAGGGCGCGTTATTGTGGTGCATGGCAGGACGGGTCCCACCAGTCTTTCCGCTTTATTTTCGGCTTTCAGCTTAAGGAGGCGCGAGCATGGTCAAAGGAATGCTTAGGGTCGTAGTTGCAGGTGTCGGCGCAGTCATGATGGTGGCGTGTTCGACAAACGGTGGCAGTCGCACCGTCACGTTCGACACAGGCACGCAGATTAAGCAGCTTGAGCTTCGCCCGATGGCCGCGCGGCAGGAATTTAACGCGTTGTCATCCAGAATGGCTGAACCAGCATTGATGATCAAACCCATGTCGAGCGTGAGCGATGCCGAGCCGGTGTCGTCCAAGGCGAGCGACATCGTCAGCGTGTCTATTCAGCAGAGCGCGCGCGCAGCGGTCGGCGCCGGACACCATTGCCCCGGAAGCGCCGCCTACAGCAGCCTGGACGACTAGCCGGCCAGTCCACACCGCACCCAGAACCAAACGGAGCGCAGCAATGCGCTCCGTTTCTGTTTGAGCCGTGTACACTCCAGACGCATGATTCAGGACGCGATTGCCAAACTTTTCGACCGTCGTGATCTCAACGCTGACGAAGCCGAAGCCGCTATGAACGAAATCATGAGCGGCGCCGCAACGCAGGCGCAAATTGGCGCTTATCTCGGCGCGTTGCACGCCAAGGGCGAAACCGAAGGTGAAGTGACCGGCAGCGCGCGCGTGATGCGCGAGAAGGCGCTGCGCGTGCGGCACAACCAGGCGCGCGTGGTCGACGTGGTCGGCACCGGTGGCGACAAATCCGGCACCTTCAACATCAGCACCACTGCGGCGTTTGTCGTGGCCGGGGCGGGCGTTCCGGTGGCCAAACACGGCGGCCGGGCGGCGTCGTCGCAGACCGGCGCGGGCGATGTGCTGGCCGCGCTCGGGCTCAACATGACGCTGACCCCCGAGCAGGTCGGCCGCTGCATCGATGAGGTTGGCATCGGATTCATGTTTGCGCCGAACCATCATCCGGCCATGAAGACCGTGGCCGGCGCCCGGCGCGAGATCGGCGCGCGCACCATCTTTAACATCCTTGGCCCGTTGACCAACCCTGCCTGGGCGCGTCATCAGCTGGTTGGCGTGTTCAGCCCGGATTTGATCGACTTGATGGCCAAAGCCTTGCGGGATCTGGGTTCGGAGCATGCGCTGCTCGTGCACACGGGCGGCGTCGATGAGTTGATTCAAACTGGCGTCGCCACCATCGGCGAGTTGATTGGCGGCGATGTGCGCGTGTATGAGTTCGATGCGCGAGATATTGGGATGCAGCGCGTCTCGTTGGATGCGCTCGGCGGCGGCTCGCCCGATTTCAATGCCGCCATCACGCGCAGCATTCTGGCGGGTGAGGATGTGCCCGCGCGCGTTGACGCAGTGGCGTTGACCGCCGCCGCCGCGCTGTATTCGGCCGATGCCGCGCCCAGCATTCGCGAGGGTGTTGAACTGGCCCGCCAAGCCATGCGAAATGGCGCGGGGCTGGCAAAGCTTGACGCGTTGATCGCGTTGAGCCAGACGTTCGCGGCGCCGCAAGAGCCGTAAACGGAGAACCCATTGTTGAAGCGCGCCGGCGGCATTGAAGCCCGGCGCGCAACCGAGGAGATTTAGGAGGACGTACGATGAAGTGGCGTGAAATGCGAAAGAGTGACAACGTAGAAGATGTGCGCGGCAATAGGCGGGTTTCGGGCCCGGTGGCCGCCGGCGGGTTGGGCTTGGGCACGATTGTGATCGTGCTGTTGCTAAGTGTTCTGACAGGCAGCGATCCGGCCGAGGTGCTCAATCAGCTCGGGGCAGGGCAGGCTGAACCCGCGCCGCAAGGGCAGGTGGAGCAAGCACCCATCGACGATGAAGAATCCCAGTTTGTGCGCGCGGTGCTGGGTGACACGGAGGATGTTTGGAAGCAAATTTTCCAACAGAAGGTGGGCCAGCCCTATCCTCCGCCCAAACTGGTGTTGTTTAGCGGAGCGATTCAATCGGCCTGTGGAAGTGCCGACACCAATGCGGGCCCGTTTTATTGTCCGATCGATCAAAAAGTGTATCTGGACATGGCCTTTTTTGCGCAGATTCGCGCCACCGCCGGCGACGATGCTGAATTTGCGCGCGCTTATGCCATATCACATGAGGTGGGCCACCACATTCAACACACTTTGGGGTTGTTGACCCAGGTTCGTGAACGCCAACAACAGGTCGATAAGGCGACAGCGAATGCGCTGCAAGTGCGCGTCGAACTGCAAGCGGATTGTCTATCCGGCGTGTGGGGACATTACACGGCGAAGAAGGGCTTGCTCACCCGCGATGACTTGAAGGCGGCGATGGCCACTGCCGCCCAAATCGGCGACGACTATTTGCAGAAACAGTCGCGCGGCGTGGTGGTGCCCGAATCGTTTACGCACGGCTCGTCTGAACAGCGCGTTGAGTGGTTTACAACGGGCCTTAGGACTGGCGATATCAACGCGTGCAACACGTTTGCCGCGCAATAGCGGGTGGGAAGGTGAGCGGTGGGCGGTGGGCGGTGGGGCAGTATGCGGTAGGGCAGTAAGCGGTGGGCCGGTCAGCAGTGATCGGTGTGCTGTGAATAACGACCGCCCACTGCTTACCGCCCACCGCTCGCCGCCGACCGCATACTGCCCCACCGCCCACCGTCGCTCACTCAAGCACCAACACGCCATCGCGGGCGTCGACGCGCACGGTGTCGCCTTCGTGGTATCGGCCTTCGAGCACGGCAAGGGCCAGCGGATCTTGCAGTTCGCTCTGAATCGCGCGTTTGAGCGGCCGCGCGCCAAAAGCCGGGTCATAACCCGCGTCGGCCAAATGCTTTTTCGCCGCGTCCGTCAGTTCCAGCGCGATCTTCCGGTCGGCCAGCAAAGCACGCAGCTTGCTTAACTGAATGTCGACGATGCGGCCGATGTGCTCGATGCCGAGCGCCTTGAACACCACGATCTCGTCGATGCGGTTCAAAAATTCCGGTCGAAAATGCGCCTGCAGCCGGCGCACTATCTGCTCGCGGGACATCGACGACAGATCGCCCTCTCCGGTCAGCAGGTTGCTGGTCATGATCACAACCGTGTTTTTGAAGTCCACCGTGCGGCCCTGGCCATCGGTCAGCCGCCCATCATCCAGCAGTTGCAACAGCACGTTGAACACCTCGCTGTGCGCCTTTTCGATTTCGTCGAAGAGCACCACGGCATAAGGTTTGCGGCGCACGGCTTCAGTCAGCTGGCCGCCTTCGTCGTAGCCGACATAGCCCGGGGGCGCGCCGATGAGCCGCGAGACCGTGTGCTTCTCCTGGTACTCGCTCATGTCGATGCGTATCATCGAGCGCTCGTCATCGAACAGAAACTCGGCCAGGGCCTTGGCGGTCTCGGTTTTGCCGACGCCCGTGGGGCCAAGAAAGATAAATGAGCCAATCGGCCGGTTGGGATCTTGCAGACCGGCGCGCGCGCGGCGCACGGCGTTGCTGACAGCGCGCAATCCGGCATCCTGGCCGATGACGCGCTCGCGCAGCCGGTCTTCCATGCGCGCCAGCTTGTGCATTTCGCCTTCGAGCAGCTTGGTCAGCGGCACGCCGGTCCAGCGCGAAACCACCTGCGCAATTTCTTCCGGGCCTACTTCTTCTTTCAGCAGGCGCGGGGCTGATGAACCGGCGGCGTCGGCGCGCAGCAGCTGATTCAACTGCCGCTCAAGCTCGGGCAGGCGGCCATAGCGCAATTCGGCGGCTTTGCCCAGATCGGCGCCGCGCTCGGCTTGCTCAATCTGAACGTTGACATTCTCGATGTTTTCACGCAGCGCCCGCACATCCGCAATGGCAGCCTTCTCCTGCTCCCATTGCGCGCGCAACGCATTGCCCTTTTCCTTTTCGCTGGCGATTTCGGATTCGATGGCGCCGAGCCGCTCCTTGCTCGCCTCATCCGTCTCGCGTTTGAGCGCCTCGCGCTCGATCTCGAGCTGCAGCACGCGCCGGTCGATTTCATCCAACGCGGTGGGCTTGCTGTCGATCTCCATTTTGACGCGGCTGGCGGCTTCGTCGATCAGGTCGATGGCCTTGTCGGGAAGCTGCCGATCGCTGATGTAGCGCGCGCTCAGCGTGGCGGCGGCGATGACGGCCGCATCCTGGATGCGCACGCCGTGATGAATCTCATAGCGCTCTTTCAGGCCGCGCAAAATGCTGATGGTGTCAGCGGTGCTAGGCTCGTCAACGGTGATCGGTTGAAAACGCCGCTCCAGCGCCGCGTCTTTCTCGATGTGCTTGCGGTATTCATCCAGCGTGGTGGCGCCGATGCAATGCAGCTCGCCGCGCGCAAGCATCGGCTTGAGCAGGTTGCCCGCATCCATGGCGCCCTCGGCCTTGCCCGCGCCCACAACGTTGTGCAACTCGTCGATGAAAAGGATGATGGCGCCGTTGCTGCTGGTGACACCTTCAACACGGCCTTGAGGCGCTCTTCAAACTCGCCGCGAAACTTGGCGCCGGCGATGAGCGCGCCCAGATCCAGCGAAATGAGCTTTTTGTTTTTTAGGCCTTCCGGGACGTCCTGCCGCACGATGCGCTGGGCCAACCCTTCGGCGATCGCGGTCTTGCCCACGCCCGGTTCGCCGATCAGCACCGGGTTGTTTTTGGTGCGTCGCGAAAGAATCTGAATGACGCGGCGGATCTCCTCGTCGCGGCCAATAACCGGATCGAGCTTGCCTTGTTGGGCGGCGAGCGTCAGATCGCGACCGTACTTGTCGAGCGCTTGATAGGTTGCCTCAGGTTGCTGAGTGGTGACGCGCTGGTTGCCGCGCACTTGCATCAATGCCTTGAGCACGCTGTCGCGCGTCACGCCGGCGGCGTTGAGCAGACGGGTGGCGGCGGAGGGCCGGCCGCGGTTGGGCGTCTCTGTCAGCACGATGAGCAAATGTTCGGTGCTGACATAATCGTCGCGCATGCGCTTGGCTTCGGCCTCGGCCAGGTCCGTGAGCACGCTGACATCGCGCGACATGCGGATTTCGCCTACATCACCGCTTACCTTAGGCTTTGCATTAACTTCTCGCGTTATGTCCGCCAGGAGCTGTGACGGGACTGCACCGCATGCAGTCAAAATTGGAGGCACAATGCCTTTGTCCTGGGTCAGCAGCGCCAGCATAAGGTGCTCGGGGTCAATAAGAGAACTCCCGTGTTCTGCTGCGAGTGATTGCGCAGCAAGAAGAGCTTCTTGAGCTTTCTCAGTGTATTGGTTTAGGTTCATACAAAAGTGCGACGAATTCTAAGTAAATTCGAACTAAAATCACAGTTATCTACGACATGAGCTGGATTGCTCGCATAGAGTTACAGAGTAATATGTGATATGTTCAAGACATTCGCTAATGCTTAATTGTTGTAGCGTTAGCGAAGTGTAAACGGGCGCGATTCTGGTCTAGCATTACTCTAACCGCAACCACCGCACTCACAACCATCAATAGAACAGACGAACAGATAACTACCAAGGAGAAAAGCATGAAATTGTTCAAGTTCATCGCAGTCACGCTGACCTGCATTGGCCTGTTTAGCGCGGGCACCCTAAGTACGCAGGCGGCCAACCCGCTGCAGTCGCCCGTTCCCACAGCGCGCCCGACAGCCCGTCCCGGCACCGGCCCGGTGATCTGCACCGTGCTGAGCGGCATTTCGTTGAACGTGCGCTCCGGCCCCAGCGTTGGCTATGCCAAAGTGGGTTCGTTGCGTGGCGGCTCGCGCTTCGTTTGTCTCACCCGCCGCGGCAACTGGCTGAGCTTGGTCTTCAAGGGCCGCATCCGCTGGGTCTATCGCCCCTTTGTTCGCTGCAATCGCGCGATCTAGTCCGTAATCGTGGTCGAACGCCCTCCTTTACGGAGGGCGTTTTTGTTCCCGTCATCAACGCACACCGGCGCCGTTTCATTGAGGTCAACATGTTTCACCACACCCGCAGCGTTATTGCACTGTCTCTGATAGCGGCTTTTGTGATCACGGGCTGCCGCTTCAACCCGCAAGCGGCGAAGAAAGTAGCCGAGCGCAGCCGCGCGACCGCACAGGCGGCTAACGCAAGCGCAGCCACCGAGGCAAAAGCCGTCGTCGCCGCAGCCACGTCTATTCCGGTTCAGCCTGAGGCAACCAGCGCACCCGTTACAAGCGTTCCCACGCCTGAGCCCACTGCCGTCGTAGCCGCCCTGGCGGAAGCGCCGGCGAACGCAACGCCCGTGGCTCAGTCCAGCAAGTCGCTGTTGCCGGCCGTCTCGAACGCCGCCGCCCCTTCGGCGGATGCGCCCGTGGCCGCTGCGGCGCCTGCCGTGGATGTGCCTGCGGCTGCGCCGGCCAGCGTCAGCGCGACGACGCCGAAAATGATCGAGCGGCCGGTCGTCCACGCGCAGCCGAAGGAGGTGAGCCAGCGGCCCAAGCGCACGCAGACGCGCGTGGTGCGCCCGAAAGTGACTGTCGTGCACAAGGAGCCGGTGGTACGCCGAAGCTTGTTCCGCGTGGGTTGTGTAATAGCCAGCAACGTCTCGGTCAATCGCCGCAAGAACTCCAGCTTGAGCGCTGCCATTCTGGGCCGCGTGGCCCCGCGCGCGCGCTTTGTTGCGCTGGCTCGCAGCAAGACCGGGCGCTGGTTGTTTGGCGTGTCGCGCGGCCGCACCGGATGGGTGGCCGCATCGACATTGAGCTGCGGCGCTGACACGCGCCGGCTCACCGTGCGCGCGCGCTAACGGCCTTTTGGATTGGGCTGTTTGCTCCGCTGTCCACATGTTGACGCAGCAACGCCTTTACAAGCGCGCTCAGTCACCCCGTGCCTTCTCAGCACGGGGTGATTCACTTTTCCCGCAACTGCGCGAATAGCCGCGCCTCATAGACCACCTGCGCAGCCACCAGCAGCATCGCGACAACGGCCGCCGCGCTGTTATAAAGCGCGATATTGATGGAGTAGGTCCAGTAGGAGCGTAGCTCGCGCGCAAGGATGGGCAGCAATACGCCCTGGTGAAGAAGCATCGGCAGCGCCAATCCAACGATCATGACCGCCGCCATCAACAGGCGCACGGCCCATCGCAGCGCCAGCACATACCAGAACTGGGCCAGCACAGGCGCCACCGCCGGGCGAACCCAGCTCAGCATTTTGCCATCGCCACACATGACCGCGGCGCTGCGCATGCACAACAGCGCCTCAGTGGCGAACAGACCGGCAATCGAGGCAATGCCAAGCGCGCGTGTGTCGGCCGACAGGTTGGACTGCTGACCCGCGATTTGCCAGGCATAAAACGTCGTGCCCCCCAACCGGCTTAGGCTGTAGCGCAACGCGGCATACAGCTCGCTGAAGGGCGAACCGGGATCGGGTGGCAACAATGCCAGGCCGTTGACGCCCACAGCGGTAAGTATGCTTGCGCTGTCGTTGCTGCGCAGCCAGCGAAAGTTGGACAAGTCGAGGCGCAGTTCGCGCAGCACCATGGTGACGCCGTACACGCCGGCTGAGATCACCACGCCATAGACCAGGCTGCTGAGCAACAGCGGCCGCCAGCGGCGCAAGGCCGCGCGCATCGCGCTGCTCCAGGTGGCGGGTGCGCCATGACTGTCCTGCAATGCGATCCATGAGATGGCGCCGCGGCCCAGCATGTAGGCCAGCGCGCCCAGCGCCGCCCGCAGGTAGAAATGCAGCAGATACAGGCGCTGCGTGGAGCCAAAATAACTGTCGGAGCGCAGATAGGCGTCCAAGGTTAGCCCGGCATACACAAGCGAGCCGATCAGCGCGGCGCCGGCAAAGCTGATCAAGGCGCACACAAAAATCGCGCCGGGATGGCGGGCCAGCACAACCAGCGTCTCCTGCCAGACCGTCCAGCCGCGCCATGCGGGCGCCGCAGTGTCGCGCGACGCGGGGAGCGGGCCAGAATATGAAGTGCTGCTGCCAACCACGGCCGCACTATCGCACAGTTCAGTGAGCGCGCCGGCCAAATACGCGGCCGGACACAAGCTTGGTCGCGCGCGCGGGCGAATCGCTTTCTTCGCCCATCGACACAAACTCATAGGAGCCGTTACTTTTGTGAATAAATGCGTTCAGCTGGTCGCGCAGCGCGCCAAGCATGCGCCGCTCCAGGTCGATCAGCAAGCGCAGGTTGTCCGCGCGGATATCGCGCAGCCGCAGCGCCGCCTGCAGATGCGGGACGCACAGCCCGCCCGAGCGTTCAAAGGCTGAGCGGATCTTCTCGTCCGGCAAGCCGTTCACAAGCGCTTCGAGCAGAATGCGCTCCTGATGGCGTTCGTGTTCGCACAGCACGCATTCGCGGCGCGGCTTAAGCGCGCGCGCAACCGATTCGCGCGCATTCGACAACGCCACGCGCAAAGCGCCTCCGCGCGCCCCATCCTGCGGAAACCCGCGCAATATGTCGTTGATTACATCGTGGTGGATGATCGCGGTGCCCAGCGTGCGGCTGTGGCCGGCCAGAATGCTGCCATGCACCGAGCAGAACCCGCGCGCGGCGCGGATCTCGGCGCGGCGCTCAACCACGGTGATGCTCTCGTAGAAGAAACTGTCGATGTACTGGCGCACATCCCTGTCCACCAGGCGGCACACCGCGCATCCGGGCGTGGCCATGGTTTCGATCAGGTCGGAGATCAGATTGAACTGTGCCAAGGCGCCGATTATTCCGCGTCCGAATCCGATTGCCGTTTGCGTTGCTTGCGCTTGAGCAGCTCGCCGGCCGTGGCGCCCGGCGCGCTGGCGGCGGGTTGGACGCCCTTTTTCTGGGGCGCAGCATCGGCGGCGCCGGACACGCGGATGCTTTGTCCGGCCTGAGCCGCCGCGCTGGCGCCAGGGTTGGTTGCGGGCGCAGTGCGCGGCGCCACGCGGATGGGCTGCGATGCTGGTGCGCTCGCGCTTTTGCCGCCTGTTGCGGCGGCGGGTCCGCTTGAGCCCAGCGGCCCGCTGGCCAGTTCAGCCACCCGGCCAAAAAGTTTGCGCAGGCCGACGCTGGTGC
>JANMNW010000316.1:0-20299 GCA_031368515.1 Chloroflexota bacterium | reverse complement strand
AGTGCTCGACAGGCGGCCTTAAACCAACTGTCAAAACCTATCAGCGGTTATTTCCCAAACAGGCTCTTAGAGTTTTCATCTGGCACATAACTCGCGCCCGCGTGCGTTACGATACCGTCGATGCCGTTACTGAGCCAGCTCGCCGCCTCGCTTGCAGATCTGCAACCGCTCCTGCTGGTTGTATTCTTGATCTACGCCGTTATCGCCACGATATTTATCGTCGCTGAAAGGCGTGAACCTAAAGCCACACTGGCCTGGCTCCTGCTGATCTGGCTGTTGCCCGGCGCGGGCTTTGTCGCCTATCTCTTCTTCGGGCGCGGCCACAAAGCCTTCAGCGCAGAACAATCGCTGCGCCGCCAGATCATCACGCCTGATACGCACCAGCGCTTTCGCAGTTTGGTCGCACAGCAAGCCGAAGCATTCAAGTCAGACCATGTGTTGAATGAGTCGGAACGGCGCACCGCGCAACTATTCCTGCGCAACTCATCGGCGCTGCTCACGCTTCACAACCGCGTCGACATTTTGCAGAACGCACAAGAGAAATATCCGCGCCTGTTGGACGATTTGCGGGCTGCCAAACAATCTATTAGCTTGCAGTATTACATCTGGGAGTCCGATCCCTTCACCGAACAGGTAAAGGACATCCTGATCGAGAAAGCGCGCGCGGGCGTTCGCGTGCGCGCGCTGTACGACTGGCTTGGCTCGTATGGCGCGCTGAGCAAAGACTATCTGCGCCAACTGCGCGACGCCGGCGTGCGCATCGGGCCATATCTCTTTCACAAAAAACTGCACGACATCGGCTATCGCAACCACCGCAAGATCGTCGTCATCGACGGCGACATCGGCTATCTGGGCGGCATGAACTTGAGCGAGGAGCATTTGACCGGCGGCAAGCATTTCGCCGCCTGGCGTGACACCGCATTCCGCGTTCAGGGCGAGGCGGCCATGTCGCTGCAAGCCATCTTTGCCGTCGGATGGCTGAACACCACCGGCGAGCGGCTGGACGACCCGCAGCTATACAACGCGTCGCAACCCGACTCGATCGTGCCCATGCAAATCGTGTCGGCCGGGCCAGACTCGCAGTGGGGCGCCATTCGCCAGCTCTACTTCCGCCTGATCACCAACGCGCAGAAACGCATCTGGCTGCAGTCGCCCTTCTTTATCCTGGATGAAAGCATCTCCGAGGCGCTTAAAGCCGCCTGCCTGGCTGGTATCGATGTGCGCATCATGCTGCAGCCGCGCGGCGGCACATTTCAAATCCCCTACCGCGCCGGTCTGACGTTTTGCGACGAAGTGTCGCGCGCGGGCGCAAAAGTGTTTTTTTACCAGGCCGGTTACTTCCACCCAAAAACGATTTGCGTCGACAGCGCCATCTGCAGCATCGGCACCGCCAATCTCGATACGCGCAGCACCGGCATCAACTATGAGACCAATGCCGTCATCTACGATGCGGCGTTGACACAGCAACTTGAGCAGGATTTTTCGGGCGACCTGAAGCACTGCAGCGAATTCTCCTGGCATGAATACAAACGGCGTCCGTGGTTGTCGCGATTGCGCGACTCAACCTATCGGCTACTATCACCCTTGCTCTAGGCCCGCACGCACACCGCCATGCTCACCCCAACCAACTATCCGGACTGGGATCCGAATCTTTTCGACAAACAAGATGACACCCCTGACACGCTGTTCTATCGGCAGGCGCGCAAAGTGGTGCATATCGACGATGGCGCCATCGCCGCCGCTACCCGGCTCTATGCCGAGGTCTTGCCGGCAGGCGGACGCATCCTCGATCTGATGAGCGCCTGGCGCTCGCATCTGCCAACGAATGTGACCTATGCCAGCGTGACCGGCCTGGGCATGAATGCCGACGAGCTGGCCGACAACCCGCAGCTCTCCAGCTTTATGCTGCACGATTTGAACGCCGATCCGCGTTTGCCCTTCGCCGACGGCAGTTTTGACGGCGCCTGCTGCACGGTGTCGGTGCAGTATCTGCAAAAGCCGGTGGAAGTCTTTCGCGAAGTCGCCCGCGTGCTTACGCCCGGTGCGCCATTTGCCGTGACCTTCAGCAACCGTTGTTTTCCAAGCAAAGCCGTCGGTGTGTGGCACGCGCTTGATGATCAAGACCACATAAAGCTTGTGACAATTTACTTCCAGGCGTCAAAGGCCTGGAGCGACGTGCGCATGCAGCAGCGCACGCCGGCCAATCATCGCGGCGACCCGCTGCTGGCTGTGTGGGGCTGGACCCATGCTTCTGCACAGAGCACAAACGGAGAAGATCATGGCAACGCTTAGTTTTGGCGTGGCTGGCGGCCAGCCGCTGCCGGAATATGCAACGCTGGCGGCCATGGCCGACGCCTACGGCTTTCACACGCTGAGCATCTTCGACGACCTGATGTTCAAGCCCGCCTGGCCGATCCTTTTTTCGATTGCGCCACACACGCGCCGCATTCGCATCGGCCCATCCGTGTGCAATCCGTTTTTGACACATCCGGCGCTGCTGGCCGGCAATGCCGCCCTGCTCGATGAGATGAGCGGCGGTCGCAGTTACTTTGGCATTGGGCGCGGCGCGTTTTTGGATTTTGTGAAGGTCGATGCGCCAAAGCCCATTATTGCCGTGCGCGAAGCCATCGAGATGGCTCGGCGTTTGTGGCAGCGCGATGCCGCGCCCTATCTCGGCCAGGTGTTTCAAGCAACGTCTTCAGCGCAACTGCAATGGCGGCCAGCCCGCGCGGATATCCCAATCATGGTGGGCACTTGGGGGCCGCGCATGAGCCGCATGGCCGGTGCCGTTGCGGACGAAGTCAAAGCCGGCAGCATGTGGAGCGCCCGCTACGGTCAGATGTTGTGGGAGCACATCGCCGCAGGCGCGCGCGATGCACGGCGCGACCCCAAGCAGGTGGGCCTGGTGTTTGGCCCGCTCACCTCGATATCCGACGATGCGACTGAAGCGCGTGAGCACGCGCGACGCACGCTCGCCTTCTACTTGCCCTACCTCGCGCCCATGCCCGAATTTGCCGGCATGGAGCCAGAAGCGGTCGCGCGCGTGCAAGCGGCTACCGCGCGCGGCGACATGGCTGCCGCAACGGTATTGATCTCCGACGCGCTGCTCGGCCAGTTTGCGTTGCACGGCACGCCGCGCGATGTGATCGGCGAAATCGAACGCATGACGAGCGAGTCGCCAGTGACGCGCATCGAGTTTGGCATGCCGCACGGCCCGCAAGGCAGCGTCAAGGCGCTGCAGCTTCTGGGCGAGCGTGTGCTGCCGCACTTTGCGGCGCAAAGCGCAGCTTAAGACCGAGGACGGTGATTCATGAGCTTTATTGAATATGAAACCTGGAAGATCAAACCGCAGTTTGAAGAACAGCACCACGACATGATCCGGCGCTGGTTCGATTTTCTGACCCTGCATCAAGCCGAATTGTTTCCAGAATGGAAATCAATGCGCTATTACCGCCAGGTCAGCCGGGAAGGACAACCCACAGGCGTCTACATCATGCTTTTTGAATATCACAGCCTCGAAGCGCATCACGCTTACAAAGACCGCCGCAAAGATTGGTCCGGGCCCTATGCCGCATACAAGGACGTCGATCCGTATCAGTTTTTCGATCATGACACGGTGACGACCGAATACTGGGACCCGCAAGAGACTTCGCGCTGGCGCGAGTTCCCGCCGCCAGCCACAAGGTGACGCTGGGTGTGATCAGTCGGCCGCCGCATCGAACACAATATCGGCCACCAGCCCAAGATGATCCGAAGCAAAAAGCGTCGGATCATGCTCAGCGTGCTGGGTAAACGCGGTGTGGCACGCGCGCACGCGCACCTGGTCGTTGACAAAAATGTAGTCCAGCGTGCCGCGCCAATGGTCGTTCTTGCGTGTGGTGGCCATGCCGGCCAACTTCATCACCGCGCCGCGCCAGGGCTGTGTGCTGAATTGCAGCGGCGTCGGGCAAGTCCAATACGGCTCGCGGCCATGGGCCTCCACATATGCCGATTTGAATTCGGCATACATGCGTTGAATTGGGCCCGTGTCCGGAGTGGCGTTGAAATCGCCGCAGATCGCGATGCCGGCGCGCGGATGATGGCGGCGCCAGCGCCGCACCCAGGCCTGAATCAGGCGCACCTGCCTTAGCCGCACCCCTGTATCCACTGGATTCCAGTACAGATGCGCATTGGCAAAGAGCATCGTCCCGCCTGGCGCATCCACCACGACCATTTGAGCCACGCGGTTTTGCGCGCCCAGGTCGAGCCAATCGACGCGCTGCAAGGGCAGCCTGCTCAGAATTGCGATGCCTTCGAGCATGCTGAGCGCGCCGGTCTTTGGCGTGACATGCACGCTGTAGCCGTCCAGTTCCCTGGCCAGCCACGAGGCAGTATTCTGCGGAAGCACCACTTCCTGCAAGGCGATCAGGTCCGGCTGAGCTTTCTTGAAACCATCCACAATCAGCCGGCGGCGTTGCTCCCAGCGGCGCATGTCATTGAGCAAGTTGAGGGTGGCGACAGTGATTTTTGGGGTCAAGGGGGGATCAGTCTACGCCGCATCGGATTTATGTGAATCGCAGGGTCCCACCACCCCCGGAGGGTGGGTGATGACAGACTGGCCGCTCATCCCACAGTTGCGTTCTGCCCCGCCAATGCTACCCTCGCCGCCAATGAATGTCGTTTCGATCATGGCCCACCAGGACGACGAAATGCGCTGCCTTGGCGCAATGCTCAAGTGCCGCGCCCGCGGCGACCGGCTCTTCTTCATCACCCTCACCGACGGCTCGAAAGGCTTTGTCCAACAGCCCGATATTCCGCGCGCCGAAGCCGCCGCCATCCGCCACGCCGAAATGAGCGTGCTGGCAGCCGCCGTCGATGCCCAGTATCTGTCGCTCGGCGAGCCCGACGAGTTTCTTTACGATACGCCCGCCGTGCGCATGGCGCTGATCGAAGCCATTCGCCACACGCGCGCCGACCTCGTCTTCACGCACTTCGAGCAGGATTACAACCTCGATCACATCACCACCCACGCGCTGGTGCGCCACTGCGCCATGCAATCTTGTCTGCCGGTGCTGCCCACAGCTTCGCCGCACCTGCCCGCGCACCCGGCCGTGTTCGTCGTCGAGCCGCATGGCCCCTTTCACTTTCCCGCCTCGCAGTACGTCGACATCAGCGCGCATCAGAACGAAAAAATCGCGCTGCTGCTCAATCATCGCTCGCAGGAAGCCGCGATGCAACAAGCGCTCGGCTCGGGCCTGGCCGGGCTGTGCGAACGCCTGGCCGCCTACCGCGGCGAGCAGGTCGGCTGCCGCCACGCCGAATGCTTCGCGCCCATGCAAGCGCGCGGCGCGGTCAAACCCTACAACGTGCTGCCATGAAAATCACCGACGTCGAATCCATCGTTCTTGACACCGGCAAGAACTACCCCGATCCGCACGAAGCGGCTGAAGCTCACGGCGTGCGCTTCGTATCGTTGCTGAAAATCAGCACCGACGCCGGCGTCACCGGTTGGGCGGATATTGAGACCCAGCCGCATGTCGGCAAAGCCATTGTTGATGCGCCCTCCGGCGGCGCGATCGGCTTCGAATCCATCCGTGCCGCGCTGCTCGGCGAAAACCCGTTGGAACACGAGCGGCTGTGGCAAAAGATGTACCGCTATCTGGCCTACTACGGCCGTCAGGGCGCGGGCATGCAAATGATCTCCGGCGCCGACATCGCGCTATGGGACATCGCCGGCAAAGCGCTCGGCCAGCCCGTGCACACGCTGCTTGGCGCGACATACCGCGACCGAGTCAAAGCCTATGCCTCCACCCTCTTTCGCCCCACGCCCGACGCCATGAAAGCGGCCGTGGCCGGCTATCTCGAACGCGGCTTTCGCGCAATCAAGTTCGGCTGGGGCGCCTTCGGCTACGACCTGGCGCTCGACATGGCTCTGGTCAAAGCCGCGCGCGACGAAGCCGGGCCGGGCGTCGATATCATGGTCGATGGCGGCTGGTATGGCACCGACTACGCCAATCCGTTCAAAGCGCGCCCGGCCAAAGACTGGATCAAGCTGGTCGGCGCGCTGGAAGCGCTCGATGTCTTCTGGCTCGAGGACTTTATGCACCCGGAAAACTTTGCCGGCTATGGCGAAGTGTCGGCGCACACGCGCACGCTGCGCATCGCCGCCGGCGAACAGTTGTCCGGCATCGCCGATTTCGAACGCCTGGCCGCCGAAGGCCGCGCGCATGTGCTGCAGCCCGATCTGTCGCGCTGCGGCGGGCTCACCGTCGGCCGCCAGATCGCCGACCTGGCCATGCGCCGCCAGATCGAGTGCGCGCCGCACGCCTGGCTGACCGATGTGCTCAGCGCAGCGTCGCTGCACTTGAACGCTTATCTGATGCACTCGCTCTACCTGGAATACAACGTGTCGTCGGCGTCGTTGCTGCGCACCCTGTGCCGCCAGCCGATACAGATGCGCGACGGCTTCATCGATGTGCCCAGCGGACCGGGGCTGGGCGTCGATATCGACGAGCAGGTCGTGGCGCGCTTTCGCGTGAATTGAGCATCGTTGCTATAGTCCCAAAACCAAACCATGAGCATCACTCCTCGCTTCAACCGCTTATTCGCATCCGACGGCAAATGCTTCGACGTGGCCGTGGATCATGGCTTTTTCGGCGAGCGGCCTTTTCTCGACGGCATCGAAGACATGCGTAAGGTGGTGGCCACACTGGTCGACGCCGCGCCGGACGCCATTCAGCTCAGCATCGGCCAGGCGCCGGTGCTGCAAAACATCCCCAACAGCCGCAAGCCGGCGCTGGTGTTGCGCACCGACATCGCCAACGTCTACGGCAAAACGCTGCCGCGCACGCTGTTCAGCGGCATGATCGCCGATCCAGTCGAGCAGGCGCTGCGGCTGGACGCCGCGTGTGTCGTCGCCAATCTGTTCAATTTGCCCAATCAGCCCGAAGTGCACAAACAGTGCATCGACAACATCACCACGCTTAAGCCGGAGTGCGAGCGTTACGGCATGCCGCTGATGATTGAGCCGCTGGTGATGCAGGACAACGCCAAGGCGGGCGGTTACATGGTCGACGGCAACCTCGACAAGATCCTGGCGCTGGTGCGGCAAGCGGTCGAACTGGGCGCCGACGTGATCAAAGCCGACCCGACCGACCATACCGCCGACTACCACCGCGTGATCGAGGTGGCCTCTGGCATCCCGGTGCTGGTGCGCGGCGGCGGGCGCGTGTCCGACGAGGAGATCTTTCGGCGCACAGCCGATGTGATGGCGCAAGGCGCGCGCGGCATCGTCTATGGCCGCAACGTCATCCAGCACAAATATCCCGCGCGCATGACCCAGGCGCTGATGGCGATCGTGCACACAGGCGCGTCGCCGCAAGATGCGCTCAAGATGGTGAGCTGACATGCCACACGCAAAAAAGATCCTGCGCTTCGGCATCATCGGCCTGGGCATGATGGGCCGCGAATTTGCCAGCGCCGCTGCGCGCTGGTTCCACCTGCTCGATTTCGATTTTGCGCCGCAAATCACCGCCATTTGCGACACCAACACCGCGCTGCACGGCTGGTATACCGACAACCATCCCAGCATCACGCTCAAAACCACCAACTATCACGACCTGCTCAACAGCAGCGAAGTCGACGCGATTTACTGCCCGGTGCCCCACAATCTGCACCAGCAGTTCTACATCGACATCCTCAACGCCGGCAAGCACTTGCTGGGTGAAAAGCCATTCGGCATTGATCTGGCCGCGAACACAGCGATTCTGCAAGCCGTGGCCGCGCATCCCGAGCTGGTGGTGTGCTGTTCGTCAGAGTTTCCATTTCTCCCCGGAGCGCGGCGCATCATGCGCATGATCGAGGACGACGCATTTGGCGAAATATTTGAGGTCTCGACCGGGCTGCTGCACAGCAGCGACCTGGACCCAAACAAGAAGATCAATTGGAAGCGCATGATCGCCATCAACGGCGAATACGGCTGCATGGGCGATCTAGGCATGCACGTGCTGCACATGCCCTTGCGCGCCGGCTGGATGCCCGTGAACGTGCGCGCGCTGCTGAGCAAGATCGTCTCGCAGCGCCCCAACGCCGATGGCGTGCTGGTGCCGTGCGAAACATGGGACAACGCCACGCTGTGCTGTGAGGTTGACTCGGACGGCCGGCGCTTTCCGATGTTTTTGCAGACGCACCGCATCGCGCCGGGCGAAACCAACACCTGGTTCATGCGCGTGCTCGGCACGAAAGCCAGCGCCGAGTTTTCATCGCGTTCGCCCAAGACCTTCCGCGTGATGCGCTACACGAACGGCGGCGAGCAAGCCTGGCAGGACATCAACCTGGGCTACGAAACCGCCTACCCGGTCATCACCGCCGGCATTTTGGATTTCGGCTTTCTCGATGCGCTGCTGCAGATGTGGGCTGCGTTTTGCGACCAGCTTGCGCACGGCCGCGCCGGAATGCGGCAGAACTTTTACTGCGTCACACCCGAGGAGACGCACCGGCACCACCGCATTCTCACCGCCGCGCTCGAATCTCAAAAGACACGGCAGACGATTGCGTTGTGAGGGCTGGACCCCCGTTTGGCGCCGGAGCGGTTAGGCCAGCTGCCGGATCAGCTTTTTCAAAGCCTCACGATATGAAAAGTGCTCAACCTCAACGTAGTGCCGCGTGGAGTCGAGGTAGCGGATGCCGCGGTTCTTGACGCCCGTGCCGCTGGCGCGCACCCGCCGCACCGCATCGGCCGCGCGTGATTTGGCGCGGCTGGCGCGCACAAATTTTGCAACGGCCTGCGCTTGATAGTCGCAAATTCCCCACTGCCCGCTATCCAGCTGAATCATGCCGATGACAAACAAATTGTCATATTGCGGGTGAAACGTATGCAGATACAACTGCGGCCGGCCATCGCGCCAATTCAGCAGCTCGTTGTCGATAAACGGAAAGGTGATGTTGAAGCCGGTGGCATAAATAATGACATCGATGCTCTCTTCGCTGCCATCCTTGAACACCACACGGCCGCCGCACAACTCGGCGATGTCCGGCTTGTGCGCAATCGCGCCATGACCGGCGTAATACAGCAAGGTCTGGTTGACGATCGGATGCGACTCGAACAGCTTGTGATCGGGCTTGGGCAGGCCAAAATCCTGCGGCAAGCCGACGGTCATTTTCAACACCAGCATGTAACTCAGCCGCATCAGCCACAACGGCGCGCGCAGTTTGAGGAAGCGCTCGTTTACCTGATCGCTGGGCCGGCCCATGACAAATTTGGGCGCATAAAAATAGCCGCGCCGTGTGCTGAGAAAGGTTGCTGCGGCATTTTGCGCGCTTTCGACCGCCACGTCGCATCCGCTGTTGCCCGCCCCCACCACCAGCACGCGTTTGTCGCGCAACACATCGGGCGTTTTGTATTCGCAGGAGTGCAGCGCCAATCCGTCAAACTTTCCCGGATACGCCGGGCGCTTCGGGTCCCAGTTGTGCCCGTTGCAGATCACCACCCCGCCATAGCGCCGCGTTTCACCCGTGCTGAGCGTCACATCCCAAAACGGCCTGGCCGCATCGGCTGAGTTGGCTGCTTTGTCAACGCGTGTGACGCCCGTGTTGAAGGTGATCAAATCGTACAGCCCAAAGCGGCGGGCGTAGCTCTTTAGGTAGTCGTGCACCTGCCAGTGACTCGGATAGTCCGACAACGACTTGGCCATCGGGAAATCGGTGTACTCGGTGAGCGCCTTCGATGAGATCAGATGGGTCGACTTGTAGACGCTGCTGCCGGGCTTTCCGTAATACCAATTGCCGCCGACATCGTCGTTTTTTTCAATCACGTCGCAGTCGATGCCCAACTGCTTCAGATTTTTTGCCGCTGTCAGCCCGGATGAGCCGGCGCCGATGACGCAAAACCGAGCGGAATAATCCATGCAAAACGCCTCGCTAGCCTGAAATTGTATCCGGGCAGCGGCGCCCGGCGCACTATGGCACAATCGCAGGGTCGATGAACAAATTGCATGCGCGGTATCTGATCATTGCGCTGCTCGTGAGCGCCCTCGTCGCATTCGTTTTCCAGATTGTCATCAGCTCGATCCTGATTCCGACGCTGCAGGATGGATTGGCCGGAGCCGCATTTGTCGCCGGCTGGTGGGGCAACCTGGTCGCCGCATTTACCATCGCGATCATGGCCGGGCGCAAAGCGGCGGCGCCGTTTATCGATCCGCGCATGGGCAGGGTGGCGGGCAGCGCAATCGGCCTCTGGGTTGGCGCTGGCGCATTTGCGGGCAACGCCGCGATCTCTTTGCTGTTTGCGATGCTTAACAGCGCGGCTGTGCGGCCGGGCCTGGTCGTGGTTTTTGGCTTGGTCAGTTTTTTTGTCGCGGTGGTGACCGCCGCCATTGCCGGCCGGGAAACCGCGCAACCGCCGCCTGAGGAAGAAGCCTGACGCAAACTGCGACCGGCCGCAACCTGTCAGAAAGTGTCAGCTCCGCTCCGGTGCATTTGTGCGACCATGAGCGCGCAATGGCCCGCAACCGCATGCACACCGGACGCTGGGGCGAGTCGCTTGCCGAACGCTTCTTGACAAGCCGCGGCGACGCCGTGCTGGCGCGCAATTGGCGCCCGCCGCGCCCGGCGCGCGGCGAACTGGATTTGGTAATGCAACGAGGCGACGTAATCGTGTTTGTTGAAGTGCGCGCACGCCACGGCCCGGCGTTTGGCGCTCCCGAGGAAAGCGTGACCTTGCGCAAGCGAGCGCGGCTGATCGAAGCGGCGCTCGCCTATCTGGACGCGCATCGTCTGAACGCGCAAGCCTGGCAGATCGATTTTGTGGCCATCGATTTCGACGCGCGCAACACGGTCACCCGCCTCACCCTCATCGAACATGCGATCGGCTGAATTGCGCTGACGCACCGAAACGACGACAATACCCGGCGCAGGCATGGCACCCAACAACTTGCGCATCGGCCAATTCGCGGACAGTTATCCGCCCGTGATCAACGGCGTAAGCGCATTTGTGCACGAACACCATGGCGAATTGCTGGCCCGCGGCATAGACGCCCATGTGTTTACATTCGGCTACACCTGGCATCGCCGCGCCGGCGAAATGCGCAACGTCTGGCGCACATTTGGCCTGCCGTTGGGCGCCTCGCCATTCAGGGCCAACCTTGATATCGATTGGCGCGCGCAACAAGCCGCGCGCGCGCTGAGCGTGTTGCATGTGCACGAGCCGTTTGGCATTGGCTGGATCGCCGGCCGCCCGCGCGCGCTCCGTCAGCGCATCCCCCTGGTGTTCACCGTGCACACCCGGCACGATCTGTATATTCCCAACTGGCCGCGCTTGATGCAACGATGGATGAACTGGCAGGCTGGCCGGACCATCGCCGCGTTTATCCGCCATAGCAGCGTCACCTCCGCGCCTTCGAGCGACACCGTGCGCTGGCTGCAAGCCCTGGCGCCCGATCAGGCCGGCAAACTGCGCGTCATTCGCAATGGCATCCGGCTCGATCACTTCGACAGCATGCCGCCCGTGGCGCGCGAAGCACTGGGCGTGGAAAACGGCGATCCCGTGCTTATCTATGTCGGGCGTCTGACGCCCGAGAAAAACCTCGGCGTGCTTTTGGATGCGTTCATTGACGCAGTGCGCCAAGGCGCACGGGCGCATCTGTGGATCGTGGGCGATGGCGAGCGGCGCGCTGAACTGGAAAAACGCGCGCAAACGGCCAACGCGCGGGTGCGCTTCTTTGGCACGCTGCCGCGCTTGGTCGTCCCCAGTTATTTGCGCGCGGCCGATGTGTTTGTAACCGCTTCGCTGAGCGAGGCCAATCCAGTGTCTGTGATCGAAGCGCTGGCGGCCGGGCTGCCCTATGCCGGCATCGATTCTGCCTGGTGGAGCGAATTCGAACCCGCGCCGCCGGGGACGCAAGCCGGGTTGCTGGCCAAATCGCCGGCAGAGCTGTCCGGGCTGATATGCCGATTGGCGGCCGACCCGCACCTGCGCGCCGTGCTTGGCGCCGGCGCAAAGTCCCTCAGCCGGCGCTTCGACATTCGCGACGTCACATCGCAGTGGCTGGAGATCTACCGAAGTGTGATAATTTGAGCATCATGCGCAATAAGATCACCATTGTCGGCGCCGGGTTTGTCGGCGCCACAACAGCCCATTGGCTGGCCGAGCGCGAACTCGGCGACATCGTCCTGCTCGATATTCCTGCAACTGAAACCATGCCCAAGGGCAAAGCCCTTGACCTGATGGAAGCGGGCCCGGTGCTGGGCTACGACACGCGTGTCACCGGCACCACCGACTACGCCGACTCCGCCAACAGCGACATCGTCGTGGTCACCGCCGGCGTGGCCCGCAAACCCGGCATGACGCGCGAAGATCTAGTAGGCATCAACCAGAAAATCATCACCGATGTGGCCAACAACGTCGCGGCCAGCTCGCCCAATGCCCTCGTGATCGTGGTGACCAACCCGCTCGACACCATGGCCTTTCTGGCCTACAAAGTGCTGAGCGCCAAAGGCTTCCCCAAGCACCGCGTGATGGGCCAGGCCGGCGTGCTCGACAGCGCGCGCATGCGCACCTTCATGGCCATGGAGATGGGCGTCAGCGTCGAGAACACGCACGCCTTTGTGCTCGGCGGCCACGGTGACGAGATGGTGCCTCTGACCCGTTACAGCACCATCGCCGGCATTCCGATGACCGAGCTGATGCCGCAAGAGCGTGTTGACGCGATTGTGCAGCGCACCCGCCAGGGCGGCGCCGAAATCGTCAACCTGCTCAAAACCGGCAGCGCCTACTTTGCCCCGGGCGCCAGCGTGGCTGAAATGGTCGAAGCTATTCTGAAAGACAAGAAGTTGATTCGCCCGTGCGCAGCCTATCTGGACGGCGAATACGGCCTGAAAGACATGTATTTCGGCGTGCCGGTGGTGCTCGGCCGCAACGGTGTGGAGAAGATCATCGAAGTCACGCTCACACCCGACGAACGCGCCATGATGCAAAAGAGCGCCGACCTTGTGAAGGGCACGATGAGCGCGCTCAAGTTCTGAGTCCTGAGAACTGAGTCCCGAGTTCTGAGTCCCGAGTGCTGAGTGCTGAGATTGAGGCGCAACGCTTGACGCGTTTGTCAAGCCCCGGCACAGCTCTTCTCGGGACTCGGGACTCGGGACTCAGCACCCAGAACTTCCCCCTCCCATGCGATCCCTCCGCGCAGCCTTGCTTGACGAGCCGCTCGCCAAGTTGATGGCGATTGCGGACATCTGGGACGCCGCTGTTCAAGCCACATCGCCCAAAGACGTGGCCGAGTCGCTGTCCACCCATATTCTGCGCGCGCATGCGCTTTCTGACGGCGTGGACGGCTTGCCGGCGCATGCGCGCGATGCGCTGGACGCGCTCCTGAAATCGGCGGGCAAAATGCCGCTGGCCGCTTTCGAACGACGCTTTGGCGTCATCCGCGCGATGGGCCCGGGCCGGCTGGAGCGCGAACGGCCCTGGATGTCGCCGGCCAATGCCGCCGAAGTGCTTTGGTATCGCGGCTTTGTGTTTCGGGCATTCGATCGGGCCGGTGCTGCGCCGGTCGAAGCGGTGTTTGTGCCGTCGGACATGCTGCCGCTGCTGGTCACGCCCGGCTCAGCCCCGCACAACGCGGCATCTGCCACGCCTGCGCCGCTCCAGATCGATCCAGCCGCACAGTCCAGCCCGCTGCTCGATGATGTCACCACGATGTTGGGCTTCGTTCAAAATCAAGAGGTGCGTGTGCGCGCCGACGGCCTGTGGGATCTGCTCTCGCGCCAGGCGCTCGCGCGCATGCTGCGCGATTCCAGCGGTGTGGAGGATGCGCATCCGGACAAGCGCTTTGCATTTTTGCTCAACCTGCTGGCGCGCCTGGGCTGGACCCGGCCGCAGGACGGACGGCTCAAGCTTTCGCCGCAGCCGGTCGGCAATTGGCTGCAATCGCCTGCGCCGCAGCGTCGCGAAGCGCTGGCTCAAGCCTGGCTGGGCGATCCCGATTGGAACGATCTTGCCCATGTCGAGGGGATCGAACTGGAGATGACCCACACCTGGGCCAACCACCCGGCGCATGAACGGGCGAGCCTGATGCGCATGTTTGCCGAATGGATCAGCGAACGCGGCCGGCCGATGACGAGCGATGCTGCCGACGACAGCGCCTCCGAGTTCGCCGTTCATGTCAAAAAGATCAGCCCGGACTTTGCGCGCGCCGACGGGCGCTACGACACCTGGCACATTCGCGAAGCGCACAGCGGCGAGTATCTCAATGGCTTTGAAAACTGGGACCGCGTTGAAGGGGCTCTGATCCGCAGCATTTTGAGCGGGCCGTTGCGCTGGCTGGAAGACGCGCGCTTGCCGCGCGAGGCGACGGGCGCCGCCCCGGCTGACCGGCTTTTCGCCGTAGCCGCCGACGCCACGATCACCATCGCCAACACGCTGGCGTTTGAGCGCTTTCAACTGGCCCGCGTGGCCGATTGGCTTGAAACACAATCCGGCGCGTATGTGTATCACCTGACGCCGCGCTCACTCAAACGCGCCAACGATCAGGGTATCAAGCCCGCGCGCGTGCTTGAATACCTTGAGGAGAAAGCCGGCGGCCCGCTCCCCGCCGCAGTCGCGCGCGCGGTGGAGCGCTGGACCGAGCGCTCCGGCGAGGCGCGTATTGAAGCGGCGCTGCTCCTGCGCACCAAGGATGCGGCCACGCTCGACGCGCTGCTCAAGCTCGATGCGATCCGGCGCGCCAGCGTGGAACGGCTTGCGCCCACCTGCGCGGCCATCCGCGCGCGCGACCTGCGCGCCATCCGCGCCGCCGTCGCGGCATCGGGCCTGTTGGTCGATTTGAGCGCCTGACGCCTGGCAGCCGATATCCCACATGGCATGTGGGATATCACGTGGGATAACGACGATGCGCCCGCGCCACAATCGTGTAGACTCCGGCGCTAGCAATCCGAGAACTCTATGTCCGAACCGTCATCTGAAAACGATGGTTCGTCCTTCGCCTTGACGCTTCTGGACAACTACTCGCTTGGCCAACCCGGCCAATTCTTTGATGAAATGTTTGCCGGCGACGGCACTGCGCGGCCGCATTATCGCGATCTGGCCGAGCAGTTTCGCGCCTTGTCGCCGACTAATTTTGAAGAGCGCCGCCGCGCCGCCGACCAGGTCTTTCTCACGCAAGGCATCACGTTCACCGTCTACAGCGAACGCGACAACATCGAGCGCATCTTCCCTTTCGACCTGGTGCCGCGTGTGATTCCGCGCAACGAATGGGATCGCATCGCGCGCGGCCTGGAACAGCGCGTGCTTGCGCTGAACCACTTTTTGGGCGACGTCTATCACGAACAGCGCATTTTGCGCGACGGCGTCGTGCCGGCGCATCTGGTCTATGGCGCGCGCAACTTCCGCCGCGAGATGATCAACGTCAATGTGCCGAACGGCGTCTACATGCACATCGTCGGCACCGATCTGGTGCGCGACGACGCCGGCGAGTATTACGTGCTTGAGGACAACGGGCGCTGCCCGTCGGGCGTAAGCTACATGCTTGAAAACCGTCAGGCGATGAAGCGCATTTTTCCGCGCCTGTTCGAGCGCCATGGCGTGATGCCGGTGGAACACTACCCCATCGAATTGCTCAACACGCTGCGCTCGGTGGCGCCGCGCCTGCGCCAGCTCGATCGCGAGCCGGGCGTCGTTCTGCTCACGCCGGGCATCTTCAACTCGGCCTATTTTGAGCACTCCTTTCTGGCGCGCATGATGGGCATTGAGATTGTCGAGGGGCGCGATCTGATTGTGCACAACGCGCACGTCTACACGCGCACCACGCGCGGCATGCAACCGGTCGATGTGATTTACCGGCGCGTGGACGACGACTTTTTGGACCCGCTGTGTTTCAACCCGGACAGCATGCTCGGCGTGCCCGGGCTGTTCAACGCCTATCGCGCCGGCAACGTCACCCTGGCCAACGCCATCGGCACCGGCGTGGCCGATGACAAAGCCACCTATGCCTATGTGCCGGACATGATTCGCTACTACCTCAAGCAGGAGCCGATTCTGCCCAATGTGCCGACCTATCTCGGCTTTCGCGAAGACGATCGCAAATACATGCTGGACAACCTGGACAAGCTGGTGGTCAAAAGCGTGAACGAGAGCGGCGGCTACGGCATGCTGATCGGCGCGCACGCCACTCGCGAGCAGCGCGAGACCTTTGCCGCGCAGATCCGCCACGATCCGCGCAACTTCATCGCGCAGCCGACGTTGTCGCTCAGCCGCCATCCCACCTATTTGGAAGGAAAACTGGAAGGCTGCCACATCGATTTGCGGCCCTATGTGTTGTGCTCAAGCCTGGATTCGGTCACCGTCGTTCCCGGCGGACTTACCCGGGTGGCGCTGCGGCGCGGCTCGCTGGTGGTCAATTCGTCGCAGGGCGGCGGCTCAAAGGACACGTGGGTGTTGCATGACTAATCCGAAGCCGCGAGTCGTGAATGCCCGGTTCCGAGCAACAGGCGCCTGGCCTCGCTCTTGGCATCCCGACAGCGGCGGGTATCTCGGCATCTGGGATTCACCGCTCAGGACCCGGGACTCGGGGCTCCGGACTTACGACTAGCCATGCTCTCCCGCGTAGCCGACTCCCTTTACTGGATGGCGCGTTATATGGAACGCGCCGAGGACATCACGCGCATCCTCACGGTCAACTTCAATGCGTTGCTGGACCTGCCGCCGCACGACGTGGAGCAATCGTGGCGCTCGCTGATCGCAATCACCGGCGATGGCGCGCTATATGCGCAGCACTTTGAGGCGTATGGGTCGCGCGAAGTGATGGCGCTTTTGCTGTGGCACGCGAGCAACCCCAATTCGGTCTTTGCGTGCATCAATCAAGCGCGTGAAAATGCGCGCACGGTGCGCGAACAGATCAGCAGCGAGATGTGGGAGCAAATCAACCGGCTGTATTACCAGCTGCGCGATGTCGATCAACGCCGCGTGCTGCGCGGGCCTACCGATTTGTTCGCCAGCGTGCGCGATGGCTCGCACGCCTTTCAAGGCGTGACGCACGCCACCATGACGCACGGCGACGGCTATCACTTCATTCAGCTCGGCAAGCACCTGGAACGCGCCGAAAAGACCGCGCGCATCCTGGATGTCAAGTACGCCGCGCTCGGCGGCCTGGAGGACGGGTCGCCCTTGCAGACGATCCAGCTCTCAGCCATGCTGCGCTCGTGCAGCGCCATGGAAGCGCATCGCAAAGTGGCCAAGACGCTGCAGGTCGGCCGCGTGGTCGAGTTCCTGCTGCTCAACCGCCAATTTCCGCGCACTGTGATGTTCTGCATGACCAGTGTGCTGGACGCACTGCGCCGCATTTCGGCCGAGGGCGAAGAAAACCCGGCGGTGCGCGCGGCCGGCCGCATCGTCGCCGATCTCACCTATCAGCAGATTGACGACGTCATGTCCGAGGGCTTGCATGCCTATCTCGAGCGCACGATCAACCGCATGAACGCGCTCGGCGATGAAGTCACCCGCTCGTTTTTCAGCGCGCAGATCATTTTGCCCGGCTGGCGCAACTACTTGCAACAGGTGCAGCAGCAGCAGCAATAGCGCGCAGGCGGCCACGATCATGAGACTACGCATCGAGCACACAACCACGTTCACCTACGATTCGCTGATCAGCGAGGCTTATACCGAGATGCGGCTACGGCCGTCCGATGCCGGCGGCCAGATGGTGCATTCGTTTCAGCTGTCCACCGAGCCGCACGGGGAAGTGCTCGCCTATATCGACCGCTATGGCAATGATGTGCGCAATTTTGACGTGTTGGTGCCCTATCAGCGGCTGGCCGTGACCGCCATCAGCGAGGTGTCCACGCCGCGCGCGTATCTTGAGCCCGTCCGCGCGCTGCCGCCGCTGGATGACTACGACTTTCACGCGCCGACGCGCTATGCGCAGGCCAGCGACGCGCTGACAGCGTTTTCAGCCGCGATCCCGGTTGAGCGGGGCGCCGACGTCGCCAGCCAGGCGCTGGCGCTGATGCACACCATCTTCACGCAGTTCAAATACGAGCCGGGCGCCACAACCGTGCACACCTCCGCCACCGAGGCGCTTGACCTCAAGCGCGGCGTGTGCCAGGATTTTGCGCATGTCATGATCGCGCTGTGCCGCGCGCGCGGCCTGCATGCGCGCTATGTCAGCGGCTACTTGTACAGCTCGCGCGTGGCCGCGCGTGACGACGCCGCCAGCCATGCCTGGGTCGATGTGTATGTGCCCGGGCGCGGCTGGATCTCGCTCGATCCCACGCACGACTGCGAGCAAAGCGAGCAGTATGTCCGGCTCGGCGTGGGCCGCGACTACGCCGATGTGCCGCCCACCCGCGGCACCTACAAAGGCTCGGGCAAAGAGACTCTGGACGTCAAAGTCAACGTGCGCGAGATATAGCGCGCCGCGGCTTTATCCCACGCGATATCCCACAGGCCATGTGGGATATCGAAAACGCAAAGATGCCATCTCTTCAAGAGATGGCATCCATAAAAGTCGGCGTCTATCAATCCGCTAGCAGATGCCGCGGAAGTCGGTCGTGCGCATCATCCACTCGTCTTCGCGCAGCACTTCGGGCGCGGCGAATCCGTTGAACGGCGAGCTGATCGAATAGACATACGCCCCGGCGGTCTTGAGCACCAGTCGGTCGCCGATCTTCAGCTCCACCGGCGAGCGCATCTCGAACAGGGTGTCGAGCGAGTCGCAGGTTGGCCCGGCCAGGCGATAGGTGCGCATGCCCAGCGGGCGCGATTCGCGCACGATCGGCAGCACCGCCGGGCGGATGCCGTCCGGAATTTCATACAAGCCGCTGAAGTAGCCGCCATCCAGATACAGCCAGGTCTGGCCGTCGGGACGCTGCGCCACACCGGTCACCTGCAGCACCATGTCGCCGGCATCGCCGCAAACGCCGCGGCCGGGTTCAAGATACACGCGCTTGTAGCCGGGCACGTTGGCTTCCAGCGCATCTTTGACCGCATCGGCGATCTCATACGGCTGCGGCACGGGATTGGTGTAGGGCGCGGGAAATCCGCCGCCCAGATCGATCATGTCCAGCGGGATGCCGGCCTCGCGGGCCTTCTTCCAGGCCGGCGCAACGGCTTCCAGCGCATCGACCCATGTCTGGGCGCGCGCGCACTGCGAGCCGACGTGAAACGCCAGGCCGACCGGCTTCAAGCCCCGGGCTTTGGCCATCTTCAGGAGCTCAACCGCCTGGCGCGTCTCGACGCCAAATTTGTGCGTGAGCGGCCACAACGCGCCGGTGTGCGGCACGGTCATGCGCACATACACCTCCAGTGGGTTGCGCGGATCGTTGAATTGAGCCAGCTTTTCGATTTCGGACTCGCTGTCGTAGACAAACAGCTTGACGCCGTTCTGCGCCGCAAACTCGATGTGAGCAGGCTGCTTGACCGGGTTGCTGAAGAAAATGCGCGAGCCGTCGATGCCCAGGTTGAGCAGCGCCTCGACTTCCGCTTTGGAGGCCACTTCAAATTTGGAGCCTTTCACATCCGCGATGGCCGAGAGCAGCCACGGGTGCGGATTGGCTTTCATCGCGTAACCCACGTGCGCGCCGGCGAAAGAAAATGCGCGCTGGATGGCCTTGAAATTGTCGGCCGCCCGTTTGGGAGAAAGGAGCAGACCCGGGGTGGGCACACGCCAGATCGGATGATCGATAGCTGTGGCCGGATACTCTATCGGCGAAGCGAAGAGTTTCGGAAGTGGGAGAGGGTTCGAACGAGACGCTTGCGCGGTGCGGCGCATACGCGGTGACTCAATGACGTCGTCCATTAAATATAGAAACTATTCCACCTTCGCAGCCACGGCTAACCCGTTGCGCAACATTTTGTCGCGTCACGCTCGGGCGCTGTACCGCACTTGAGTTCTGGTTACAAAACAGGCGAGATATTACAACCTGTTTGTGTTAATTCAACACCCAAAAGATTAAAATTTCATATGACTTCTCTTTAAGCTTGGAATTTAAGCTTAGAGAGCTGTCAAACTTCTGAAGATGGCAGCGGCTGCGCGCCGGGTATTTAGCTGGAAACTCCCTTGATGATCGTGCGCGTCAGCCGCAAGTCGCAGGCCAAACGCCGGGTGCGTCCGCCGCAACATATGTCGTTTGTCTTCTTGAGGAAAAAAGACCGCAGTAGCCAATAACGCGGCAAAAACGAGGGTGGTCGTCCCGAGATACTGTATTGACAGTCAAGTGGCGGCCACCCGTTTCTGAGCTTCTGGCTTGCGCCAGTCTGGATCAAAAGGTGCGTCATTGTGAATGACACCGTATGCCAGCTTGAGGAGTTTGTGCATGCAGGCGACGATGA